>CAJOGS010000011.1 GCA_905234045.1 uncultured Selenomonadaceae bacterium
AATATTACCAACTTTGCACAGCCCAACGCCTGTTTATCTCGCGTCAATTCGGCGGTACGTTTTACAACTTCGCCCATTTCTCGAACGCAATCCATATTAATTCCCGCCTTTGTCGAGGCAAGATTTACCGAACTGCAAACTAAATCGGTTGACGCCAATGCTTGCGGTATCGACTCAATTAAAATCTTGTCGCCTTGCGTAAAACCTTTTTCAACAAGCGCACTGAATCCGCCAATAAAATTAACGCCGACTTCCTTTGCAGCTTTGTCCAAAGTCTCAGCAACAGGCACATAACTTTCAGTTTTGCAACTTTCGGCGGCTATCGCTATCGGCGTTACCGAAATTCTTTTATTAATAATCGGGACGCCGTATTCAGCCTCAATATCTTCGCCGGTTTTTACCAAAAATTCCGCCGTCTTTGTAATTTTATCGTAAACATTGCGGCAAAATTCGTGCAAGTTGGGATGTGCGCAATCGCGCAGGGAAATTCCCATTGTAATTGTACGAACATCCAATTTATTCTCCGTTATCATTCGGTTAGTTTCTAAAATATCTTCAATGGTTATCAAAAAGTTTCAGCCTCCATAGAAATTTTTTAAATTTTATCAAAATCAGTTGCAATGTCAAATTTTTTAGAAAACGTGTTCATAAACATTTATAACAATGATTAGTAGTTAGTAGTTAGCTACAAAACTACTTTCTTTGACAAGACAATTAAAATTAAATTTAAAAATGAAAATTTCAAGGCGTTGTATAGTTTTTAACTCAATTTAGGTTTAAAATTATCGCCCGTCCATTCTTCCGGCATACCTTCAATTAAAATTACGGGACATTCGGCATTTTCTTTAACGAAATTTGCAACACTGCCGACGCCTTCTTTTGTGAAACCGCCAAAACCTTTTGAGCCCATTATAATTGTGTCGCATTGTTCAAAATTCGCAACCTCAACAATAGTTTCGCCGGGATCTCCAACTTCTACGCGTACTTTTGCTTTAATATGGCGCGGGATAATTTCTTCCATTAATGAAGACAAAAAATTATAAGCCGCCGCGTTCAATTCGGCTGGAACGTAACCGCTTAAGCTGACTTTTTCAAACGCCGAAATTTCCTTGTCAAGTTCAACGCACATTAACAAAGTTACTCTTGCGCCGTGTTGTTCGGCGATTTTTATACCTTCAACCGCCGCTTTAAATGCTTGTCCCGAGCCGTCGGTAGGGATCAAAATATGTTGCAGTTTCGGATCTTCAGTTTTTTCAGTTTCAGAAATTTTTTCTTCAGATTCATCAGTTGCAAGAATTTCGGCGCGGCTTTTTTCAAATCTCCAACTGAATAAAATTGCAACTATTCCGATATAAACCAAAAACGCGCCGACTTCTGCGCTTATTGCCGATAAACTTGCGCCGCGTTGAATTATATCCCGCGTGAAATGAAATTGCCACGTCAAAGGGAAAATGTGCGCCAAATTTACAACCCAACCTGCTAAATGGTCAAGCGGCGAAGTTACGCCGCCGAATATAAAGCCGCCCGGTATAAATAAAATCATTCGGCTTGACGCAATACCGGGATTAGCCGCCGTCCAGCCCATAAATACGCTTAACATTCCGATTGTCAACGCCATTAAAAATTGTATGATTAAAAATTCTGTCAGTCGTCCCGAAAAAACTAAATCGCCCCAAACTCTAAGCACTGCCAATCCTAAAAATGTTGAAACTACCAAACAAAAAATATATGGCGTCAATCGTGCGATTAAATCGAACGGCGTACCATTTTTTAAAGTTCTTTCATATCTGTTTGAAAGTCTCAAGCGCGGCACCATTCCTATTGTTGCGAATGTGAAAAACATTGCGCCGAAAAAAAATAAAAATCCTTGAGTTTGAGTATTTGAAGTTGAGCCGGCAGGATTGAAAAGCACGCGGCTATTTAAAGTTAAACCGCCGCCACTTTCGCCGCCTGCGCTCATTGCGTTATCAATGGCAACCAATTCAGGCATTGCCTCTTTAATATCTGCAGTTTGCGCGGTGTTGCTGTTGTCATAAAAAATTCCAATGGGCGCGGTATTTCCCGAATAACGATTTTTTTCAAGACCTTGCGGAAAATAAATAACTGCAACAACTTTGTCTCTGTAGCAAAGTTCTTCGGGATTCACGGGCGAATTTATAATATTTTTAACTTCCATATATTCCGACGCATCAATTTTCGTTATAAGTTCGCGGCTGTATCGTGAATTATCCAAATCAATAATCGCAACCGGCGCATCCTTGCTGAAATTTCCTGACAGCATAACAGACAAAACGACGCTGATAACCATTGCAACCATTATGCAAACTTTTTCATAAGGCATTCCCTTGCCGCTGAATAAAAATTTTAATTCGTCCAACAAAGATTTTTTCAAGCCCATATTATCACCTAATCAAAATCAACGCGGACAGTTTGCCCTGCCAAAACTTCACTGTCAGGCGAAATATAAATTCTTACTTGGAACGCCGATAAATCAGCCTGTCCTTTTTCTCTGGACTGTTTTAAATCAGCGAAGCCCGGAGCTTGCGTTAAAAGTCGAATCGTGCCTTTAATTTCTTTATTGTCTGCGATTGTGCGGCAAATAATTTCTTCGCCTTCGTGCAATTTTACGGCTTGTTCTTCAGAAACGTAAATATCATAATAAATTCGGCGCGTTTCAAGTAAAACTACGGGAACATTTGGAGAAATCATTTCACCTTGTTTGCTGAGGACGCTGATAATTTTTCCGTCTTCTGGAGCGTGTAAAGTCAAACGTTCTTTTGAAATTTCCAATTCTTTAAGTTGAATTTCCAAAGATTTTTTCTGTTGATTGAGTGCGGCAATATCATTTTCGATATTTTTAGCGGCGGCGCGTTCCTGTTCGATTGTCGGCAAGTTCAAAGAATTTGTAACGCCGTTATCGACGCCGCCCGATAAAAGCCGCTCAAGTAATTGTCTTTGATTTTGAACATTAGCCCGCGCCACGTTCAACGCCATTGTTGAATCGTCAAGTTGAGATTTTGCTATTGCGCCTTCGTTCGCCAACGCTAATTTGCGGTTGTAATCAATTTCTGCATTTTTTAAAGTTGCCTCTGCAGAATTTAATACTGCGCGTTGTGCGTCAATTTGCCTGAAAGTTTGCTGTTCATCGTTAGCCGCTCTGAATAAATTTACATTCATATTTCCTGCCGTCGATTTTATTTGCGCGTCGAGTTGTGCAATTTGCGCCTTTAATTTTTCTATCGCCAAATTTGTATCAGTCGGATCAATTTCCATTATCACTTCGCCTGATTTTACAAATTGCCCCTCTTTTACGTTTTCGTTAATCATTCTGCCGCCTACCGAATCGAACGCCAATTTTATTTGTTCTGCTGTCAGTATGCTGTCTTTTTTTTCCACCGCCAAAATTGTTGCATCGTTGCCGGTGTACATCAGTACCAATCCGCTGATTATCAGTACTGCAATTAAAAAAATTCCTGTTTTTTGTGCTTGTTTGCGCGAGTTCATTCAAAACTGCCTCCCTTGAAAAATCTGTCGGAAATAATTTTAACACTTTTTTTTTTTGACTGTCAAAGCAGAATAATGTAGTGGGGTAGTGGGGTAGTGTGGTAGTGGTATAGTGGGGTAGTATTTAGGGGCTGTTGAAAAAGTCTGTTATCAAATTTTTTCTTATTAAACTTACTTTTCTTTGTTGCGTCCAAGAAAAAAACGCGTCGCCTGAGCCGCGCGTCCTGCGCGGCATCTTAGTTTTTCGTGCTTAGTCAACTTTTTTTACTACCGCACTATCAAACTACCAAACTACCAAACTACCAAACTATCCAACTACCGCACTACCCAACTACCTTGAAATATTTTTTTATATACGATAATATTTAATAGGAATAAAAACAATTCAAATAAAGAATTTTTATTTTATTCGCACTGTATTTAAAATATATGGAGTTTTTCATAGATGAAGGGAGATTTTTTAATGTCACAACCTGTAACGACTAACCCGTTTATCATTATGATGATAAATATGACGGTTGTTTTTATCGTGTTAGTTTCGTTGAGTGTGTTAATTAATGTAATTCACATGATTGACCCGACAAAAGAACCGGAAGTTAAAGACGCCGGCGGCGGCGATGAAGAAGTTAAAAATGAAACTGCGGCGATAGTTTCAAAACTTCAACAAAATCCTGCGCCCGCGCCTGTGATTGAGGAAGGCATTTCGCCTGAAGTTATTGCGGCAATTTCGGCGGCTATTGCTTGTTACGGAATTTCGGGACAAGTTCGCGCAGTTCGTGTTGTAAATCCAAATCGCTCGGCGTGGCGTCAAAACGCGCTTACCGGCGGTTTAACTAATGTTTGAGGAGGGAATTTAATTGGAATTTTTTAACGCATTTTCAGTATCTCTCCAAGCAGTTTGGAATGACAGCGGCTTTTCGGCTTTTACCGTCGGTAACGGCATAATGATAGGCGTTGGACTTTTGCTTTTATATATGGCGTTCGTAAAAGAATTTGAACCGCTTTTACTTGGACCAATCGCCTTTGGTTGTATTTTGGCAAATTTCCCGAATACAGGATTTTTTGGCGATGAAATGAACGTTATGCAAGCCATTCGATACGGCATTAATTATGAAATTTTCCCGCCGTTAATTTTCTTGGGAATCGGCGCAATGACTGACTTTGGACCTTTGCTTGCAAGACCTTCAACATTAATGTTGGGCGCGGCGGCTCAAATTGGCGTATTCGTTGCACTTGCAGGCGCAATGATTGTCGGCTTTGACATTAAAGAGGCGGCGGCAATAGGAATTATCGGCGGGGCTGACGGTCCTACTTCGATTTATCTTTCAATCAAACTTGCTCCGCACTTACTCGGCGCAATAGCGGTTGCGGCGTATACTTATATGTCACTCGTTCCAATGATTCAGCCGCCAATTATGAAGGCGTTGACAAGTCAAAAAGAACGTGAAGTTGTTATGACTGAACTTAGACAAGTAACAAAATTTGAGCGCGTAGTTTTCCCAATCGTTGTAACAATTTTCATCAGCTTGTTACTTCCGCCAATCGCTGCATTGTTGGGAATGTTGATGCTCGGTAATTTGTTCCGTGAAAGCGGCGTTACCGACAGACTTTCAGACACTTCACAAAATGCACTTTGTAACATTGTCACAATCTTTTTGGCAACGGGTACAGGTATGACGATGAACGCGGACGACTTCTTGAGAGCGGACACATTGTTAATTATTTTTCTCGGACTTGTAGCATTTATGGGCGGTACTGCCGGCGGCGTTATTTTCGGTAAATTTATGTGCCGTTTGAGCGGTTGGAAAGTCAATCCTTTAATCGGCTCGGCGGGCGTTTCAGCTGTTCCAATGGCGGCGCGTGTCAGTCAAATTGTCGGTATGAAATCTAAACCCGGCAACTATTTATTAATGCATGCAATGGGACCAAATGTAGCCGGTGTTATAGGTACGGCGGTTGCGGCGGGTACAATGCTTGCAATGCTGAAGTAGTTCGGTAGTGTGATAGTTTGATAGTGCGGTAGTGGAGTAGTAATTTGATACAAGACTACAATAAAAAATGCCCGTTTTGAACGGGTATTTTTTTGTACTTTATTTTTTGAAAATTAATCTAGGGCGTGTTGATAAATTCCAAAATCCACAATTTTTTTAAAATCCGCAAAGTGCGGACGTTTTTTAGTGTGGTAGTTCGATAGCCAATAGCCAATAGCCAATAGCTGATAGCCAATAGCTGATAGCCAATAGCTGATAGCTAACCGCTAACAGCTACTTTTGCTTCGGAAAAAAGAAAGTACATTTAAATAAATTTCAGTAAATAAATTTCATCAGTAAAATTTGAATTTTTCAATACGCCCTAGCAAAGAAAAGTAAATCTAAAATAAAAATCTCAGTACCAAAGATTTTTCCAACAGCACCTGAGTATACTTTTTTCAGAATTTACCAACACGCCTTAATATTTATGCCGACTCAAAATATTATAACTTTTATCAAATTTTAAGCACAAGCCAAATTATAAATTCGACGATAAAAAAATTATTGCGTCAATGAAAAATAAAAAATCTGCTGACACTACAAAAAAATAAAGCCGGTATTCAATACCGGCTTTTTAGTTTAAAAATTTATTTTAGAAATTAAACATATTTCTCAATGCTTGTTTATTGACATCGCGGTTAAGCTGTGCAAGGTAGGTTGTCAGCTTGATTGACTTCGGACAAACTTCAACGCAGTTTTGACTGTTGCCGCAACTTGTAATGCCGCCTTTTTCCATTAAAGCATTAAGGCGTTTAGGCGCGTCGAATTTTCCGAGCGGGTGAAGATTGAAAAGATACGCTTGAACCGTCGGCGCAGGACCAATGAAATCGGATTGAGGTCCTACATTTGGGCAAGCCTCCAGACAACAGCCGCAAGTCATGCAGTGTGAAATTTCGTAGGCAGTCTGCGCGGTGTAAGGATTTTGAATCGGCGCATCTTTAACGTCCCATGAGCCGTCCAATTCAACCCAACCTTGAATCTTTTTCAAACTTTCAAACATTACTGATCTGTCAATCAGCAAATCACGAATAACTGGGAAAGTTCTTGCAGGTGCAAGGTGTATCGGCTGTTTAATTTCATCAACAAGCGCACAACATGCTTGACGCGCTTTACCGTTGATAACCATCATGCACGCGCCGCAAACTTTTTCAAGGCAGTTACATTCCCACGTTACGGGCGCAACTTTTTTACCGTCAACTGTGACGGGATTTTTTTGTATTTCCATTAAAGCGGCGACAACGTTTAAACCCGGGCGATAGTCAACATCAAATTCTTGAGTGTATGGCTTTTCGTTAGGACCGTCCTGCCGCTCGATTATAAATCTGACTTTGTCAGGCATTAAAATTTCTCCCTTCGTTGTAGTGTGATAGTGTTATAGTGTGGTAGTGGCATAGTAATTTACTATCCAACTATTACACTACCACACTACCGCACTACTCCTTCTTTGCAACAGCGTAGTTACGGGCACGCGGTTTAATCAGTGAGTGATCAAAATCACGATAACTTATAACAGGCTCTTCAGTTTTCGGGTCGTAATTAACGATTGTAACCTTCATAAAGTGTTCGTCGTCACGTCCCATAAATACCAATTCGCCGTCTTTGTCGTGTTTCTGTTTGCCGTTTTCAAGAACAATTTTAGCATGTGCGCCGCGTGATTCGTCTCTCATTCTTGCGCCTTTGGTAATTGCCATTGCGTAAAGAATCATATTGCGAAGTTGGCGAACAAACATAGCTTCTTGGTTGGCAACCGTAGAATGATCGGTAATTCCAATGTCGTTCCAACGTTTCAAAAGTTTTTTGAGTTCGACGAGGCAAGTATCTAAGCCGTTGTTATCGCGTTCAATGGCAACATATTTATACATTAAGTCGCCCATTTCGTGGTGGAGCTTGTGAGCATTTTCCGAGCCGTTCATTGTCAAAATTTTGTCATATTCATTTTGAACTTCACGGCGCGCCGCTTCAAGTTCAGCATCAGTTAAATCACTGCCTTTGTTGCCGGTTTTCGCCCATTTCATAGCCTCAGGACCTGAAACAGTGCCGGAATATGCCGCGCTCAAAAGTGAATTTGCGCCGAGACGGTTTGCGCCGTGATACTGATAGTCACATTCGCCGCTTGCCATTAAGCCCGGAATATTTGTATTGTGTACTCTGTCAACCCAAATGCCGCCCATTGAATAATGGACTGACGGGAAAATTTCCATTGGAACTTTGCGCGGATCTTGTCCTACAAATTCGCTGTACATTTCCAGAATACCGCCGAGTTTTCTTTCAAGATAGCCGCTGTCAATGTGCGACAAATCAAGATAAACGCGGTTTTCGCCGTTAATACCGAGACCCATATGCACGCAAACTTTGTAAATTGCGCGGCTTGCAACGTCACGCGGAACCAAATTGCCGTAAGCAGGATACATTTCTTCGAGGAAGTACCAAGGCTTTCCGTCTTTGTAAACCCAAACGCGCCCGCCTTCACCTCTGCAAGCCTCTGACATCAAGCGGTTTTTATCTGAACCCGGTATAGCTGTAGGATGAATTTGAATAAATTCGGGATTGGCAATTTCTGCGCCTTGCTGATAGACGGCGGAAACTGCGGAGCCGTTACAGATAGTTGACGCCGTGCAACGTCCAAATACTTGACCGGGACCGCCTGTAGCTAAAATAACAGTGTCGGCAGTAAAGGCGCGGATTTCCATTGTATTCATATTTTGAGCAACGAGACCGCGACAAATGCCCTCTTTGTTTTTGATAATCTTGATAAATTCCCAAAATTCGTATTTGTTGACAGAGCCTTTGACTTCCCAGCGGCGAACTTGTTCATCAAGCGCGTATAAAATTTGTTGTCCTGTAGTTGAACCTGCAAAACAAGTGCGTTTATGTTTTTGTCCGCCGAAATTTCTCAAGTCAAGGACGCCTTCAGGGGTACGGGTAAAAGGTACGCCCATTCTGTCAAACATTTTAATCAATTTAGGCGCGGCTTCAACCATGCCTTTAACGGCAATTTGATCAGCCAAAAAGTCTCCGCCGTAAACTGTATCATCAAAATGTTCATAAATGCTGTCATGTTCGCCTTTGGTATCCATACAGGCATTAATTCCGCCCTGTGCACAAAGGGAATGTGAACGTTTAACGGGGCAGTAAGAAAATAAATCAACTTCGCCGCCCAATTCGCAAACTTTAATTGTGGCGAGCAGTCCTGAAATACCGCCGCCGACTATTGCAATTTTCTTTTTGCTCATATCTTTAGCCATATTTTACTCACCTCAATAAACAAAATAACTAGCCATAAATGCAACAGTTAAAACGCAGAGACCTGCGCACATCATCATGCTGATTGCGCTGATAACATTTTGAGAGCGCGGACCTTTTGTAATACCCCACGTCATGCAGAAGGTTGTAATACCGTTGCAGAAGTGGAAAATTGCCGCCCACATACCGAGAACATAAAGAATAGTTACTATTGGATTTTGGAACATATTTTGGAGCAATTCAAATGACATTGGAGTTCCCGTAATACCTTTAATGTAAATACGAAGATAACCGACGTGCCAAATCAGAAATACTACCAAATACCACGCAGTCCAGCGTTGAAGTGTAAAATTCCAGTTACGAATATAGCCGAAACGTTCGGGATTGTTTTTGGCCTGCAATGCAATGTAAATACCATAAATGCCATGAAATAAAATCGGTATGGCGTACATTCCAATTTCAATAGCGTAGAAAACGGGTTTTGGAATTTCCTCAACCATTCCCATTACTTGATTGAAAATTTCAGGTCCTGCCATTGCTACTGAGTTTGTTATCATGTGTTCAATTATAAAAAAGCCTAGTACCAACAAACCACACAGCGAATGAAGACGCCTTAAATAAAAAGTAGTGTGCATTTTTGCCCTCCTTGTTTTTGTAGGGGCTAAGGAAATAGGGAGATAGGGTTACAGAGAAAATTTTTCAATTCCCTCTATCCCTATATCCATATTCCCCTATATCCCTAGATTTTACTCATATCGAAATTTCGATAAGGTTTTTGTCCAATTTCATAAAAGTTATTGCCTTCGCAGTCAATGACGACGATAGCAGGGAAGTCAACAACTTCCAACGCCGCCACTGCTTCAGGTCCAAGTTCGGGATAAGCCAAAACAGTATAACTTTTAACAGATTTAGCGATTAACGCCGCCGCGCCGCCGACTGCCGCAAAATAAGTTGCGCCGTTGCGTTTCATAGCCTCGACAACTTCAGGCGTGCGGGAACCTTTGCCGACCATGCCTTTAATACCTTGATCAAGCATGGTAGGTGTATAGGCGTCCATTCTGCCGGAAGTTGTAGGACCGCATGAACCGATCGGATCGCCGGGTTTGGCAGGTGTAGGTCCTAAATAATAAACAATTTGGTTAGTCCAGTCAACAGGCAATTTTTCGCCGCGTGCAAGTGCCTCTGTCATTGCTTTATGCGCCGCGTCTCTTGCGCTGATGATTGTACCTGTTATTAAAACACTGTCACCGGCTTTAAGTTTGCGTGACATTTCTTCTGTAAAAGGCGTTGTAATTCTGATACTTTCAGCCATTTTATTCGCTCCTTTCAGTCGCTCGTTTTAGATGGTCAGATTGTCAGATTGTTAGATTGTCAGTATTTACTAACCACTAGCCATCTAATCATCTAGCCATCTATAAAATTCTGTGAGAATGACGCATTGCATGACAACAAATCGTAACTGCAACAGGCAAGCCCGCAATGTGTGTAGGTCCCCATTCAACATTAACAGCAAGCGCGGAAGTAGTGCCGCCGAGTTGGGGTCCAATTCCTGTAGAATTTATAAGTTCAAGTAATTCTTCTTCAAGTTTTGCATATTCCGGCATAGGATTTCTTTCATCAATAGAACGAGTCAACGCCTTTTTTGAAAGTAAAGCCGCTCTGTCCATAGTGCCGCCGATACCGACGCCGACAACCATTGGCGGGCAAGGATTCATACTGGCATGCAAAATAATTTCCATAACAGCTTTTTTGACGCCTTTAACGCCGTCAGCAGGTACAAGCATTTTGACGCCGGATTTATTTTCCGAGCCAAAACCTTTCGGCGCAATGGTAATTTCCAACTTGTCGCCGGGTACAATTTCGGTATAGATAACACCGGGCGTATTGTTTTTAGTGTTGACGCGATTAAAAAGCGGTTCGCCGACAACAGATTTTCTCAAATAACCTTCAGTGTAACCTTTTGCAATACCGTCGTTAATGGCTTGTGTGAAATCGCCGCCGACAATGTGTAAATCCTGTCCGAGTTTGACAAATACAATCGTCATACCCGTATCTTGACAATAGGGACGATCCTCCGCCTTCGCAATTTCGGCATTTTTGATGATTTGGTCGAGAACGATTTTGCCGACTTCAGATTTTTCAGTTTCACGTCCGCGCTTAAGCCCGTTGTAAACATCTTCGGGCAAATAATACGCCGCCTCTTTGCACATTTCGGCAACGTTTTCAGTTATAACTTTTACGTCTAACTCTCTCAACGTTAATCCCTCCTGTAGAAAATTTTTAATACTACTTGCAATTTATTAGCCGTGACAAAAAAAAATCCTGCCGCGCCGTAAAATTATTTATCTGTAACCGAGCCAAACATATCTGTAAATATTGTATTCTACAACTCCATTTTCTGATACTCTTATCGGATTTTTATTGGCATTGCTACTGTAATAAAAATCATTGCCTTTTTGACGAAAATAATAATCTACGTAATAGGGGTTGCTTTTATGGTAATAAACAACCGTACAATCAAAGCCGTCTTCATATTTTTTGATAGTTTCGGTTATCAAAAATGCCGGAAGTCCGCTTGTAGGATAAACTCCCATATCAACTTCTTCAGCTTCAGCAAAATTATTTTGACTGCAGAAAATTATTGCCACTGCAATTAAAAACGTAGCGCAAAATTTTTTCATAATGTTAAGCCTCCTTCAATGTTTTTAACAATTTTTGACAGCCGCGCAAAATATCATCATAAGTTTTGGCGAATCCGTTTTTGTCCCATGGAATATCATTTTCAAGCAACATTTGAATTTTGTTGTCTCTGTCGCCGCCGCAAATAGTTTTTACCTGCTCAACATTGCCCGCGTCCATGCAAATTATTTTGTCAAATTTTTCATAATCAGCCGCCGTAATTTGCCGCGCCGTGTGCTTAGTGTAGGGAATATTTTCCTCGCGCAGTTTTGCCGCAATTCCTGCGTGTAAATCGCCGCCTTCAGTCGGTTTTGACGCCGCCGACTCAATTACAAAATTTTTGTCATCGCCTACAAGTTTTTTTAAAATAAATTCCGCCATTGGCGAACGCCCTGTATTTCCGCTACAGACAAATAAAATTTTCATCGTTACACCTCCAAAAAAATTTTTCGCGTCATTATAACACTGCTTATAAATGATTGTAAAATGTTGACACATAATAAGTCAGCAGTTATCATTTGGTACAAGAGGTGATTTTTATGAAAAAATTTTTAGTAGCAATTTTAACAACTGGATTATTATTTACAGGTTGCAGTGATGAAAATCCAGAAACTGTAAATGAAACAAAAAAGCCTGTAGAAAAAATTGAAAACCTGTAGAATCAGTTTCAAGTATACCGACCAAAATTAGTAACTTGCCGGGTATTGGTTCAACACGCGCAGAATTTGAAAAATATCACGTAAAAAGCAATGAATATGGTAAAAATCGAATTGCCTATGACGATGATACTATTTTGGTTGATTTTTATGATTCAAATTGGGAAGAATCCGGAAGTATGGACAGCCGCGCTTGTATGATAGTTTTTCAAACATTGCCTGAAAGACGCTTAAATGGTATAAAAATTGAAGATTATATACCTTTAGATACTGAAAATTTTACACAAAAAAATAACTATCAAGATTCTATGATGATAACGTCAGAATATGAAGGGTACAGTTCTGCTTTAGAAAAGATATTTCCAACTTGGAAAGGAAAATTTGGTGTAGGTATAACATATGATGCGCCGACTGGTGATTTTATTGGAGCTACGTTTTCAGCGATGTAAAAATATAATTTGTGGCTACGAAATTAATTACCACTTTTTTATTTACAATAAAAATTCACAAAACTAGATATAAAGTGTATAATTGCCATTGAGGTGATTTTTTTTATGACAAAATTTAAATACGAGAAAAACAGCGAAGGCGTTACAATTACAGGTTACAGCGGCAAAAGTGAAATTATTGAAATACCCGCTAAAATTGACGGCTTGTCGGTAACTGAAATTGGCGTCGGAGCTTTTTTAGATTACAAAAATTTGAAAGAAATTATTTTTCCGGATTCAATAAAAAAAATTGGCGATTATGCTTTTTGTGACTGCGGCAATTTGGAAAAAGTCAATATGCCGAATCGTTTAAAAGAAATTGGCGAATGTGCTTTTTACAGATGTGAGAGTTTGGTTGAAATTGAAATTCCAAAGTCTGTAGAAAAAATCAGCTACAATGTTTTTGACAGTTGCGGCGCGTTGGATAGAGTTTATATTGACGTTTCAAAATGGAGCGGCGAAGAAATTAAAAAAATTTTTGACGAAATGCCGGAATTGGAAATTGTGGCGTTGAATTAAATAGATATTTTGGAGGTGAAAATTTTTTATGCTGACTTTTTTGGTTGCATTGGCAACATTGCTGATTGGATTTTTTATTTACGGCAGTATCGTTGAAAAAATTTTTAAACCGACGAACAAGCCGACGCCCGCAATAACGAAAGAAGACGGCGTTGACTTTATACCTTTGCCGACATGGAAAATATTTTTGATACAACTTTTAAACATTGCGGGACTTGGACCAATTTTTGGCGCGTTAGGCGGCGCAATGTGGGGTACAAGCGTTTATATTTGGATTGTATTGGGTACAATTTTCGCCGGCGGCGTCCATGATTATTTTTCAGGAATGGTCAGCATGCGCGAAGACGGCAAATCTTTATCTGAAATTATAGGAAAATATTTGGGCAACTCGTTACTAATTGTTATGAGAATTTTCCTTGTTGCGTTACTTGTTTTGCTTAGCGCAGTTTTTACAGTTGGTCCTGCAGGACTTTTGGAAATGCTGACGGGTATTTCATTAAAAATTTTGGTTATAATGATTCTGATATATTATTTTCTGGCGACAATGTTGCCTGTAGATAAAATAATTGGCAGTTTGTACCCGATTTTCGGAATTTGTTTTATAGCAATGGCGTTAGGCGTAATGGCAGGAATGTTTTTAGGCGATGCGCCGATGCCTGAATTGCAACTTGAAAATTTGCATCCGAAAGGCGAAGAAATGCCGATATTTCCATTTATGTTTATAACGGTAGCTTGCGGAGCGATTAGCGGCTTTCATGCCACGCAGTCTCCAATAATGTCACGTTGCGTACCTAATGAACATTTGGCGCGTCCGATATTTTATGGCGCAATGGTTTGCGAAGGCGTCATTGCATTAATTTGGGCGGCGGCAGGTATTACTTTCTTTCACGGCACAGATTCACTTGCGGCGGCAATGTCTTCAAGCGGCGCAGGCTCTGTAGTTTATCAAATTTGCCATGGTTCTATGGGCGACGGTATTGGAATGTTGTTGGCAATGATTGGCGTTATAATTTGCCCGATAACTTCCGGCGATACCGCGTTAAGAAGTTCCAGATTGATTCTTTCTGACTGGATTAATCTTCCTCAAGCCAAAATTAAAAATCGCTTAGTCTTTGCCGTTCCAATGATAATTGCCGTTTGGATTATAACTCAACTGGATTATAATTCTGTTTGGAGATATTTTGCATGGACTAATCAGGTTGTTGCAACTATTGTACTTTGGATGGGCGCGGTTTATATGACGAAAGAATTTAATTCGCGCGGTTTTTTGATTCCGCTGATTCCCGCAATTTTTATGACTTTCGTTACAATAACCTATATTATACAAGCTCCGGAAGGTTTAAAATTGCCGGCTTTAGTCGGTAATATGGTCGCGGCAATTTGTACGGCGGTTTGTATTTTTAAATTTGAAAAAACTTGTAAACCTAATTTTAAATTAGAAGTTAATTAGTGCGTGTAGGTAAAATGTTTTTTATTTTTCTTTGTTAATCAAAATTCAGATTGTCAGTAATTAGGACATTTTGAAAAAATCATTTAAAAAAATTTCTATTTGCAGATTTTAATTTTTAGATTTACTTTTCTTTGTCCGAGCCACAAAAGCAAATGCTCCTACTCGTCGCATTTGCAAGTAACAAAAGAAAAGGCGTTCAAACCGCCAGAGATTCAATCCTTGAATCATGCGCGGTTGCGAAGCAAACGTGCTCTTTAGTTGCGGCGGCGCGCGTCCTTGCGCGCCGGGCTCGAAAAATTTACACAGGTTGCAATAAATAATTTATTAATGGTTAGTGAAAAAATTTTGTTAGATAAGAGCGAAGAACTAAGATGCCGCGCAGGACGCGCGGCGCGGGCGGTGCGTTTTTTTCGCGGACGAAAAAACAGCACCGCTAAAAGCACTTTCTTTTTGGTACTTTTTCTTTTTGCTTTGGAAAAGAAAAAGTACGTTCAATTAAAATAATTCAAGAAAATAATTCAAGAAAATATTTTTAAAACAGAATTTTTTAACAACACTTAGCAACAATAAAAATTTTAAAAATTCTTCAATACTCCATAGGCTTGAAATTCGCCGTAAATGCCCAAATTTGCGGCTTTATTTTTTTTTGATATAATTTATCTAAAAATATCTTTGAAGGCTTTTACAGGCAAATTAAAGACCTTCAAATTGATTTTAAAATTGCGGAGGAAAAAATTATGGAAGTTAAAGTTATGAAAAATATTTTGGGCGAAAATGATAAAATCGCTGATGAAAATCGAAAAATTTTTGGCGAAAAAAATATTTGCGTTATAAATTTAATGGGTTCGCCCGGCAGCGGTAAAACTTCACTGCTTGAAAAAACTTTGTCGAAACTTGCAGACAAAATTAACGTGGCAGTCATTGAAGGCGATTTATTTACTGCGAAAGACGCGGAAAGAATTGAACGCCAAAATATTCCCGTGATTCAGATTAACACGGCGGGCGGCTGTCATTTAGATGCGGCAATGGTTAGACGCGCCGCCGAAAGTTTGAATCTTGATGAATTGGATTTAATCATTGTTGAAAATGTCGGCAATTTAGTTTGTCCCGCTGAATTTGACGTCGGCGAAAATTTCAAGGCGGTTGTACTTTCAATCACTGAAGGCGATGACAAGCCTTTAAAATATCCGCTGATTTTCAAAGAATCCGCCGTTACTTTGCTGAATAAAATTGACTTGTTGCCATACACAAATTTTAATCTTGAAAACGCGCGCGCAGATTTAACGACGATTCACCCGAATTTAAAAATTTTTGAAACTTCCTGCACAAACGGCGCGGGGCTTGATGATTTTTGCGATTGGATTTTAAAAAATTTGAAGAGGTGAAATTATGGGTAAAGCACGTTTCACGATTGAAGAAATTAAAGAAAAAGCAATTCCCATTGCGAAAAAGTACGGCGTAAAAACATTGTGGCTTTTCGGCAGTTACGCACGCGGCGACGCTGATTCTGAAAGCGACGTAGATTTCTTGATTGATCGCGGAAAAATTTTTGGAATGGAATATTTGGGCTTTGTTTTAGATTTGGAAGATGTTTTTCAATGTCATATTGATGTTGTAATGACGGGAAGTTCCGACAAAGAATTTTTGGCAGAAATTGAAAGTTACGAGGTGTTACTTTATGAGGAGACCGCGTGAAACAAACAGAGTTGTAATTCAAAAAATGATTGGCTATTGCGAATCCATTGAAAATATAATAATAAAATTCGGCAACACGTTCGAGGCGTTCAATACTGATTTTACATTTCAAATGGCGTGCAGTGCCTGTATCATTCAAATTGGCGAACTTACGACGCACCTTACAGACGCTTTTAAAAATCATCATAAAGAAATTGCGTGGCGGCAGATAAAAGAACTTCGCAATATTCACGCGCACGATTATGAAAGCGTGCGTTTTGATGTTATGTGGGAAATTTTAACTACAAATATTCCTGAATTGAAAAAATCTTTGCAGAAAATTCTTGAGGTGATGTAATGGAAAGTTTATTTGTCAGCGAAATAACAGTTTTGGGAATCGGCAACACGATTTTAACTGATGAAGGTTTTGGCGTCCGCGTGGTTGAATATCTGCAACAAAATTATAATTTTCCGGAAAATGTGGCGTTGATTGACGGCGGGACTTTAGGAGTTGAACTGCAACATTTTATAATCGGTACCGAAAAACTTTTGATAATTGATTCGATAGACGGCGGCGCGGCGGCAGGTACTACATTTCATTTGAACGGCGGCGAAATTTTAAAACATTTTACGCAGAAAATTTCAGCGCATGAAATAGGTATTCAAGATATTTTGACAATGTTGGAAATTACGGGTAAAAAAATTCCCTGCGTGGAACTTTTGGGCGCGCAACCTTACAGCCTTGACGCAGGTACAAATTTAACTGAACCAATGCAAAAACTTCTTCCGATTTTCGCAGATAAAGCACTTGAAATTTTGAAAAATTGGGGCGTCAATTACAGCTTTAGAGAAATTAGTCAGTAGCGAATAAAAAATCAGATTAAGCACTGGAAAATTTTTTTTGTTACTTTTCAACGGTCAGCAAAGAAAAGTAATTTTATTAGTGCGTGTTGAAAAATAGCAAAAATTAGCCGGTTAAAATTACCTAACCTTTAGCAAATTTCTTTCTGTTGGATTACCCGCGCCCCAGCCCGTCTCTGTTTTTGTCTGTTATTAAAAATGCTGTAAAAGGTGGAACGCGGCTGTATTGCTGACCTGTTACCTCGTCAAACGCGAAAAACCTGACGGGCAGCAGCGTCTTTCTTTTTGGTACTTTTTCTTTGACAAGACAAAGAAAAAGTACGTTCAATAATAAAAAATTTTAAACAGACTTATTCAACACGCACTAAAAATCAAATAACACTTGATTAATTTTAGAAATTTTGCTAACATAGCACGTCGAAATTAATTATTTGGAGGTTTTCTGAATGAAAAAAACATTTGCGATAATGGCAGTTGCAATGATGATGTTTGCTACAGGTTGCGGAAAAAATACGCCGCCTGCCGCTCAAGAAGTTCAACAAAACGCCACAAACGCAGTTGAGCAAGCTAAAGAAAAAGTTGACGAGGCAAAAGAAAAAATTGACCAAGCCAAAGAAAATGCAACTCAAGCAGTAGAAACTGCACAGTCAATGCTTGAAGACGCTAAATCACTTATGGCAAAAGTCAAAGATAAAACTGCCGACAAAACTGCCATTGCACTTGACGGCATTGTCCCGGGCATAAATATTGAAACTGTAAACGAATTACTCGGCGAACCTGTTGACAGCGACGGCACAAATTTTGCATATTCCAACGGCATTGACGTAAAAGTTAAAGATAACATCGTTCAAGAAGTTTCAACCGCTTATAACGGACTCAATACGCCGGGAGCTGCTGCTGTCGGTATGGCTGAAGACGCACTTAAAGCAGTTTACGGCGACGGTATGACTGTTTCAACAAATGACAATGGCGAAAAAATTTATAAATTCGTCGGCACAGACAGCCGCCGCGCCATTGAATTTACTGTAAAAGACGGTTCAGTTTCAAAAATTTCTGCTACTAATAAAATTTTTTTAGTTTTTATTTAAGTTGTAAAAAAAAATTAACGATATATTTATGCTTGTTTTACCGGATCCATAAAATCTTAGATTTTCAAGAAATTTTTTAGTTGTTTTAAGGAGGAATTTTTTATGATACCTGTACCTGTTATTGTAAGCGGTCTGGTTACACTTGGCGGGGCACTGATTAAAGAATACTTCGACACTAAAAGAAATCGTGATAATAACATTGCAAGCGTTGTCAAAACCGGAATTATAGTAGTTACCACAGGAGTTACCGTCTCTAAAATTTTTGGAAATAAAAGTGAAACATCAATGAAGATAGGACACGGCGATTCATATTTACAGCTACAAGGCAGAAAATAATAAATATTATAATTTTTCAGTAAAAAAGCGGCTCAACCTTCAAGGTTAAGCCGCTGATTTTTTTTGTAAATTTAAGCGCGTTTTGATTGTAAATATTCGTCGATAGCCTTTGCAACTTGTTTTGAATAGTTGACGGCAAGCACAACATTTTTTGAACCGACAACAACGTCGCCGCTTGCAAAAACGCCGTCTATTGAAGTGCGTCCCTGTTCGTCAACCACGATTAAGCCTTTTTCCGAAACTTTCAAAGAACGGCTTGTATTGACGATTTTATCTTTTGGACCTTGACTGATGGCAATAATCGTGCTGTCCGCCTTCATCAGTACCGGCTCTTCTTCACGAACTAAATTACCTTCGTCGTCATAAATACGCGGCGTCAAAATTGGTCCTTCTTCGGTAAATTCTTTAATCGCCATACCTTGTTGAATTTCGATTCCGTCAACTGCGGCGTAATCTAATTCACGTTGACTGGCGGCGATTCTTTGGCGGCGGGCATAAAGTGTAACATGACGGCTGCCCATTCTTACAACAGTTCTTGCAACGTCGATAGCCGAATTGCCCGCGCCGATTATTGCAACCGTGTCGCCCAAGTCATAAGCCTCAGGATTTTGCAAATAGTCAACTGCAAAATGAACGTTGCCGAGAGATTCGCCCTTGCAGTGCGTGCGATTTGGACGCCAAACGCCTGTACCGATAAAAATTGCGTCGTAGCCGTCCATAAATAAATCTTCCAAATGCAACGCGCCGCCGATTGAAGTATTTGGGCGGAAATGTATTCCCCATTCGCGCAACTTCGCTTGGTATCTGTCAAGGATAATTCGCGGCAGACGAAATGCAGGAATACCATAACGCATCATTCCGCCGATTTTGTCCATACGTTCAAAAATAGTGATTCTGTGTCCGAGTGCGGCAAGTTTTATCGCAATGGTAAGCCCTGCAGGACCTGCGCCGATAATCGCCACGCGCTGTCCGGTGTCAGGCAATTTTTCAAGTTTTGCTCTGTCAAAATATGAATCTGAAATGTAATGCTCAATGTTTGGAATTTGAACGGCTGTACCTTCCTTGCGTTTGCCTTGAATACAGTTGCCTTCGCATTGGTGTTCGTGGTCACAGACAAGCGAACAAACTATTGACAGAGGATTATTATCAAAAAGCATTTGCCCCGCTTCTTGCGTTTGCCCTGCAAGAAACAGCCGTATCATTTCGGGTATATTTGTTTGAATTGGACAACCTTTTAAGCGGCACAGCGGCTTTTTACATTGCAAGCATCGCCGCGCCTCTTCAATTACGTGCATTGCCATTAGAATTTCTCCCTTCGTTGTAGTGGGGTAGTTGTGTAGTGGGATAGTGTTGTAGTTAAAATTTTTGTAACGTTTGCAAATATTGGAAAGTTTTTCTTTTGTTACTTTTCAACAGTCAGCAAAGAAAAAGTACTTTAAATTAAAATAATTCAAGAAACAAATTTAAAAACAGTCTTTTTCAACACGCCATAGGTGCTGTTGGATAATACAAATTTTTTTATTTTTTTAAATGTACTTTCTTTTTTCCGAAGCAAAAAAAGTACTAAAGAGCATGCCTTGCTACGCAAGCCACGCAAGTACCAAAGAAAAAGTGCTTTTTGGAATGGTTGCGGCACGCTCTTAGTAGGTAAGCTCCTTGCGCGGTTGCGTAGCAAGCGTGCTCTCCTAAGGTCGCACGAACATTACCGCACGCCCTTAGTAAGTAATTTCCGTCCGCACTTTGCGGATTTTTGAGAAATATTTTGAATTATTCAAAACTTCCTAACCACTATCCATCTAGCCATCTAACCACTAATCACCGCGCCGCCCAAAACTTCATCGCCGTCATAAAAAACTACAGACTGTCCGGCAGTAATTGCGCGTTGCGGTTCATTAAATTTTACTGTAAGATTGTTTTCAATTTGCTCAACGGTACAATCAGCAACTCTGAAACCGTAGCGAATTTTGCATTGAAGGCGCGCAGGAAATTCAGGCTGATAAATCCAGTGAACATTTTCAGCAGTCAAACTTTCTGAAAAAGTTTCAGCATTACTGCCGACAATTACGCGCCGTTTTTCCACGTCCAATCTTAAAACGTACAGAGGATTTTCCGCCGCAATTCCCAAGCCTTTGCGTTGTCCAATCGTATAATTTGCTACGCCGTCATGATGTCCCAAAACTTTTCCGGCAGTGTCTACAATTTCGCCTGCTTCCAAAGCGTCCGCGTCTTCGGCGCGTTCCAAAATAAAATTTTTATAATCGTCATTCGGCACAAAACAAATTTCTTGACTGTCTTTTTTATGCGCGGAAATTAATTTCAAATTTTCGGCAAGTTCCCGCGTTTTTGTTTTGGAAAATTCGCCCAAAGGCAAAATAATTTTTGAAAGTTTTTCCGGCGTCAAATTGTAAAGCACGTACGACTGATCTTTTTTCAAGTCAACGGCTTTTTTTAATTTGAATCTGCCGTCTTCAAAAATAACGCGGGCATAATGTCCCGTTGCCAAATAATCCGCGCCCGATTCGATTGCAAAATCTAAAAGTTTGCCGAATTTAATTTTTTTGTTACATTCAACGCAAGGGTTAGGCGTACGCCCGCGCAAATATTCTTCAACAAAATAATTTTCAATTTCTGCGCGAAAAATTTCTCGGAAGTCCGCCACGTAATGTTTAATTCCCAACTGCGCGGCAACCGTTTTGGCGTCTCGAATTTCGGCAGAACTGCAACAACTGCGCTCATTAAATTCATCAGTCTCAAGCCACATTGTCACGCCGAAAACTTCAAAGCCCTGTTGAATCAAAAGAGCCGCCGTCAGTGAACTGTCAACGCCGCCGCTCATTGCAACGGCAACTTTTTTTTTGCCTTCCATAAAAAAACGTCTCCTCAAAAATTTGTAAGTGGACGCCGAAAATTTTAAAGTTTCATTGAATAAAAAGAGCCGCTGTCAATGAGCTGTAAACACCGCCACTCATTGCAACGGCAACTTTTCTGAAGTTCGCCATATTAGATTATCTCATTGCCTCGATATAATTTTGCAAATCTTCAATAGCTTTCATTGCGCGTTTGAGGTTATCCAAAATTTCTGACGTGGAAGTAGCCTGTTCGGAACTGACTTTGCCGGTATGTTCAATAGTCTTTGAAATTTCAGCAACTGCAACGTTCATTTGATTCAAAGTCTGTTGAATCTTTTCCGTAGCTTCGCGGGATTGTTCGGCAAGTTTACGAACTTCTTCAGCAACGACAGCAAAACCGCGTCCTTGTTCACCTGCGCGCGCCGCTTCAATAGCCGCGTTCAAACCGAGCAAATTAGTTTGTCCCGCAATGTTTGTAATGAAGTCGATAACTTTAACTGTATCGTCATTTTTTTCTTGCAGGAATTTTGCCTGTTTGATAGCCTCTTGACCGGCAGTAGCGAGAGTGTTTGCACTTTTGGCAACGCTTGCAACCGCGTCTGTAACGGTATTGGTTACGTGTACAATTTCATCAATAGAGTTTTTCAAGCGATCATACGCCTTGTCTTGATCAATATCTGCCAAAGTAATTTCCCCCTATAAATTAATCTACAAAGATATTCAACATTTGATATAAAAATCCTTTCGTAAAAAAAAAAGTTGTTGCAAACTGTCAGTAAAATTCAGAATTTTATATTTACAGGAATGTTTGAAAATTTTTTATTAGTGTGTGTTGAAAAATGCTATTTTTACTGATGAAAATTTTTTTATTTTGAAATGTACTTTTCGTTGTTGCGTCAAAGAAAAATTTACCAAAATACACCACTATCACACTATCACACTACCGCACTACCACACTAAAAAAGCCGCGTTTTCATCGCATTAAACGATTAGAGCGCGGCTTTTTTAAATATTTTAGTCTAAAATTTTTTAGCTTTCATAAACATAGCGCAAGGCATTTAAATTTTCTGTGTTTAAATCTTTGTGACAAATGCAACCTTTAGAATTTAATTCCATAGTTTGGCGATTGTCGGCAGAATATTTTTCCCAGTGCGGAATCAATTCATTGTCAGGGTTTCCGGTTTTTGCAAACGCTGTCCACGTCTTTTGAATAATGGTTGAAAATTTTTTATCGGGATTGGGACAAAATGCCTCATCGGGATTGTAAAAAGTAAACGCTAAATCTAAGCCGTGACACGAACGCAAGCCTTCAGTTGAAGACTGTTCACTGAACAAATAATAATAAACATCGTTAAATTGAGATTGATATTCAGCCGCCAATTCTTGACTGACGCGCCAATCTAATTGCGTTAAAAAGTCGCCGTAAGTGTCGGAAGTATCGGGGCGATTGTTAAGCCAACCTTTGTAAATTTCTTCCGCAGTGCGTTTTTTATATCTTGAAAGAATCGCAGAATTAACTTGCGGATTTTCTCTAAATATGTCAAAAAGATTTTCATCAGCCAACAGGAACGCCCGCCATTCATCGGCAGTAGTTCCCAGTAAAATTTTAATTTCACGCGCCGCGCCGTCTTTGTATGCCTTGAAAGGATCGCTGGGAATAAATTTACCGTCGCAAGTCGGCATAAAATCCATTAACCTGATACCGCGTGCTTCTGCAAATTTTGCGTAAATATTTTTAAGTTCGGCGGCAGATTTTTTCATAAGGTCGTTCATATTTTTTGCGCCGCTTAATGCCATAAAATCTTTTGCAACTTCAGCTGAAAATTCCGGCAAAGTATACAAACCTGAAGTGCCATTGCAAAATTGCTTTATCGAAAAGACCTTTGGCGGCAGGCATAACCGTCAACAACGAACATGAAGCAGAGCCGGCACTTTCGCCAAAAATTGTAATGTTGTCAGGATTCCCGCCAAATTCTGCGATATTTTCTTTAACCCACTTCAACGCCGCCAGTTGATCCTTTATGCCGAGATAGCCGGTATCTTCAAAGGCGGGATCAATGCTTGCGAAATTCATAAAGCCGAAAATGTTCATTCGATAATCAAAACTTACCAAAACAACATCATTAGCCGCCGCAAAATTACTGCCGTTATAAATTGCGTCGCTTGCACTTTCAAAAGCAAATGCGCCGCCGTGAATAAAGAACATTACCGGCTTATTTTTGCCTTCGCCGCGTGTCCAAATATTCAGCGTCAAACAATCTTCACTTTGAGCGATTTTTGGGGAATTTTTATCAGAATCAATAATCATAACGGCCTTATTGCCGAATTTTTTAGTGTCGAAAGTTTTATTTACGGTTTCAAAGGTTGAGGAGCTTGCCAACGTAATTTTTTTACAGGCGGTTGAGCGTAGGGAACACCCAGCCACGTTTTTACGCCGTTTTTATCAAGAAAACCGTTAAAAGTGCCGTAACGAGTTTTGACACTGCAATTATCTGCGGCAAAAACTTTTTCGTCCGGCAAAAGTCCAACTGCATTGACTGCCAAAAATCAAACTGCGGCAGTTTTTATAAAGTCTCTGCGGTTTAATTTTTGAGTCACAATAACACAACCTTTAAAATAAATTTTTAGATGACCAGATGGTTAGATGGTTAGATAGTTAGTGGTTAGTGGTTGGTAAAAAAAATATTTTAGTGAATAAATTTAACACTAAAGATTTTACCAACTAACAACTACCTGCTACCTGCTACTAAACCATCATTTCATCAGACTGACCGCGATTAATGACAATTTCGCCCTTGTCTTCAAGTGAACGAATGACATTTACAACTTTCATCTGTGCTTCTTCAACGTCACGGATTTTAACAGGTCCCATGTAAGAAAGTTCTTCTTTGAGCATTTCGGCGGCACGTTTTGACATATTTTTGAAAATTTTGTTTGTGGCGTCTTCGGTCGTCGCCTTCATTGCAAGTGCCAATTCTTTTGTATCGACTTGACGTAAAACAATTTGCATGGAGCGGTCGTCCAAAAGTACAATATCCTCGAATACGAACATAAGTTTTTTGATTTCTTCCGCAAGTTCCGGATCGTCCACTTCCAAAGATTCGATAATTGCTTTTTCCGTCGAACGGTCTACGCGGTTCAAAACTTCGACAATCGCAGGTACGCCGCCGGCGGTTGTAAAATCTTGAGTAAGCATTGAAGAAATTTTCTTTTCCAAAACGCGCTCAACTTCACGAATAACATCAGGCGAAGTTCTATCCATCATTGCAATTCTTTTTGCAACGTCGGCTTGCATTTCGGTTGAAAGTCCCGACATAATAATTGCCGCTTGGTCGGGTTCAAGGTACGCCATAACCAATGCTATTGTTTGCGGGTGTTCGTTTTGTATGAAGTTCAAAAGTTGCGACGGGTCTATTTTCTTCAAGAAATCGAACGGGCGAACTTGCAGACTTGTTGTCAAGCGGTTCAAAATGCCGGTTGCGCGTTCCGAGCCCAATGCTTTTTCCAAAACGCCCTGCGCGTATTCCAAGCCGCCGGTTGAAATATAATCGCTTGCCATTGCCATTTGATAAAATTCGCTGATAACTTCGGCTTTATCTTCCGCGCTGACTTGCTTATTGTTTGCAATTTCCAGTGTGATACTTTCTATTTCGTCGTCGTCCAAATGTTCAAAAAGTTTAGCTGCGTATTCGCCGCCTATCGCTATAAAAAGTATGGCGGCTTTTTCGTGTGCCGACATATTTTTAGATTCGCCGTACATATCTTCTTTAGGCATAAAAATTGCTCCTTTCAGTCGCTCATAGCGAGAGAATTGTACAGTTTTATAGTGGGGTAGCGGTCTAGTAATTGCTACCACACTATCCCACTACCCCACTATTACACTATTCATCTTCTGAAAGCCATTGTTTGATAAGCATAGCCATATCAGCAGGTTTTTCATCAATGAGTTTTAGAATTGCTTTTTTCTCGTCACGTTGCTGACGTTCTTCGTCCGTAAGGCTGTCTTCAGGAAGTTTATCCGCTTCAATAGCCATAGCGCGTTCTTCTTCTTCAATGCGGCGTTGTTCTTCCTCTTCGGCGCGGCGGCGTTCTTCTTCAATTCGCCGTGCCTCTTCTTGTGCCTCACGTTCTTGCTGTTTTTTGCGACGATTCATAAAGACACCGCCCGCAATCAGCGCAAGAAGCAAAATTAATGCTCCAATTTCCATATAAAGAATCCTATCCTTGCGTTCTTGTTCAGCCGCTTCTTCAGCCGCCTGTTTATCGCGTTTTTCGGTATTAAACGGCAAAGGCTCAACTGAAATTGTATCGCCGCGCTCTTCATTAATACCGGCGGCGGAACTTACAACTCTAAGCAAACTTTCTTGTTGCAACGCGGTAACAGTGTCATTAACCAAAACTGCAACAGTTAAGCGGCGAATTGAACCGGGCGACGATATAACTTTTTGATTTTCTTCGTTGACTTCGTAATTTTTGGTAGATTCTTTGCGCTCATACGCGGCATTTGAATTTCTGTCTTCAGCCACGTAACCGGGAATATTTCCTTGAACGCCTGCAGGACCGCCGGGCGTGTTTGATTCGCCGTTGTAAGATTCGCTGATGTCTTGTTGACTGCGAATAATACCCGATTCATCAACAACCGGCGTGAATGTCTGCTTATCAACCGAACGTGCGTCGAAATCCAATTCGACACTGACACGAACAAAAGCATTTCCTTCGCCCAATGAATTATCTAAAAGTGTCTGAATATTATCTTGAATGTGATCACGAACTTTGCGCGTCATTTCAATTTGCGTCAAAGTTTGAAGGTTCATTCTTTGTCCCTTCATAAATTCTTCGTCGTTTTCTTCATTCAAGATATTTCCTGCCTCGTCAACGATTGTGACATTTTCCGGCGTCAATCCTTGAATACTATGACTTACTAAATTAACAATTCCTTTTACTTCAGCCGCTGTGAGTTGTTCATTCGGCTTAAGCATAAGCATAATTGACGCGGTTGCAGGTTTTTCATTTTTCTTGTAAAGGCTGTCTTCAGGCAAAACGATATGAACGCGGGCTTTTTGTACAATTTCAATTTGTTCAATAGTGCGCGTCAATTCGCCTTGAAGTGCTTGCAGATAATTAACTTTGTTTTGAAACTCTGTAACGCCCAATTTGCTGTCGTCAAAAAGTTCAAAACCTTTGTTGCCGCGCGGCAGACCGGCTGTTGCCAATTCTAATCTTACATCGTGAACTTGAGTAGCCGGAACATAAACAGTTGAGCCGCGTTTTGTTTCTGTAATTTGATATTGTACGCCGGATTCTTTCAAGTTGTTTACAACGTCGCCGGCGTCTTTTGCTTCTAAATTGGTGTACAACGGCACAAAATCAGGCTTACTGCCGTACCAAAAACTAATACCAAAAATTGATATGAGAATTGCCGCAATAACGCCGATAAAAATATACCGTTGCCGTTGAGTATATCCGTTCCACAGTTCTTGGAATCGCTCTCTCCAAGCCGCCAATTTTTAATCAGTCCCTCCAAACCGTCCTTGTAAATTTTTTCTATCCTAGAATCAGACTTGCATACGCATAATTTCTTGATATGCAGAGACAGCGCGATTCCTTAACTGAAGTGTCAGTTGAATTGCAATATCCGCTTTTTGCGACGCCACAACAACTTGCGAAATATCTTCAACACGCCCTGCGGCAAGTGCCATATTCAATCTATCAGATTCAAGTTGAAGTTCATTAGTTTTTTTAAGAGCATCTTTCAGCATTTCGCCAAAACTTTGCGCGGGTTCTTCCACTGTAGTTTGTTCCTCAAAATGACTACGTGCACTCATTTTGACGGGCGTCATTTCTAATGGCGCAATTTCCATTTTGTCACTTCCTTCAAAAACATCGTCCTTAACTTTTACACGGAAACAGATTTTAGAAAATAACTAAATTCCTGATCACCAAATATTAATCCTTAATTTGCGCCATAGCGTTTTTTTTATCGCCAATCGCAATTTTTATTATCGAAAATTTCGACATAAAATAAAAAATTTCATTCGTAAACCAAATAATATTATAACATTTGACAAAATAATTTCTACCGAAAAATAAAAATTATTTTCCAATTTCCAGAGTTTTTAAAGCCATAGCCTTAGCCGCATTAATGACGGTAGAATTTGCTTCATAGGCGCGGTGTGCGGTTATCATATCGACCATTTCGGTAACCATATTTACATTTGGTTTTTCGACGTAACCGTCGGCATTTGCGTCGGGATGTCCGGGATCATAAACGAGCGGACCTTGTGAAGTATCCTCGACAATAGAAACTGCGCGCACACCTTCGCCGATTTTTTTCTTGGTACCCATTGCATTTCTTAAAGATTTTTCAAAACTTTCGGATTGACGTTCACGCGGCGTAAAAACAACATAGCGGCGATGATACGCCCCGCCGTTTTCAGTGCGCGTTGTATTTGCATTTGCAATATTGTTTGAAATGACGTCCATTCTTAGCCGCTCGGCAGTCAAGCCGCTTGCTGAGGTGTCAATTCCCAAAAACATTCCCATTTTTTTCGCTCCTTCGTTGTAGTCGGGTAGTATTGTAGTTGTGTAGTGGTGTAGTAAAAACTACCAAACTATCTCACTATCACACTACCCAACTACCCAACTACCCAACTACTAACTTTGTCCGCTGGTAATGGCGTTACGCATTTTTGTAACGTAGCCGCCAAGTTGAGTAGCAGCCGCGTTGTAATAAATCTGATTTTTTGCAAGCGTCGCCATTTCCATATCAACATCAACGTTATTATTATCAACGCGCATTATTGTAGTTTTATCGTCAACAACCGAAGGCACGGCATGAATATTGAGCGGTTTAAATGGCAAATGTTTGCGGTGTGTCTGTACCATTTTTAATTTACCTTCAGAATTGTTTTCGCCGTAAATTTCCCTTGCCAATACGTCTTCAAATTCCAGATTTTTTTTGCGATAGTTGGGCGTGTTGACATTTGCAATATTATTTGCAATGACTTCTTGACGCATACTTGCAGCAGTCATTGCGCGTGGCAGATAATTAAAATTTGTAGAGTTCATAATTTGATTGAGCATATAAAATCACCGACCTTTCAGTTTGAAAATATCTAAAAAAATTTTCTACGCAATGCCAAAAAATCCTTCATTTAAGTTATTTATCTGCAAAGAAATTTATCGAACGCGGGACATTTTTAATTTTAAGCGGCAGAGTATCGCCAATTTCGTCCTCAAGGTCGCTGATTAAATTTTCTGCCGATGATATTTCAAAATTCGCCGCTTGAATGTAAAAAATATTTTTCAAATCGAAAAATTTTATTAGGTGCTGTTGAATAATACAAGTTTTTTTATTTTATTAAATGTACTTTCTTTTTTCCGAAGCAAAAGTAGTTTGATAGTGTGATAGTGCGGTAGTAAAAACTATCAAACTACAACACTATCGAACTACCACACTAAAAACCGCCCGTACTTTGCGGATTTTTTTATTATTCAACCCGCAATAGTGATTAGCGAAAAAAATTTTGCAGACTAAGCACGAAGTACTAAGATGCCGCACAGGACGTGCGGAGCAAATGCTCGTACTCCTCGCATTTGCAGGCAGGTGCGTTTTTTTCGAGGACGAAAAAACAGCACCGCAAAAAGCGTCTTTCTTGCAAAGGCGACGAATAGGAGCGTTTGCTCTTTGACAAGACAAAGAAAAAGTACTTTAAATAAAAATAAATTCTAAAAAATGTATATTATTTTAAAATAACCAACAACACATAATTTTCCGTAGTCACAAAAAAAGCATTACACTATAAAAATTATTTATCTGCAAAGAAATTTATTGAACGCGGAACATTTTTAATTTTAAGCGGCAGAGTGTCGCCAATTTCTCCGTCAAGGTCGCTGATTAATTTTTCTGCCGATGATATTTCAAAATTCGCCGCTTGAATGTAAAAAATATTTTCGTCGTCAATGAAGTTGCCGGATAAAATTTTTTGAGCAAGCCCAATCAAATTGAGCGGACTGAATTTTTTCAAGGCTATTAAATCTAATTTGCCGTCGTCAATTTGGGCGAACGGCGCAACTTTTTTCATACCCGCAACCGCCGAACTGTTCAATACCAAAAAGAAAAAAGCGTCAAATTCAAAATTTTCACCGTCAGCAGAAATTTTCAGCGGTACGGATTTAAAATTTGGAATTTCGCCAATTCCATGAATGTAATATGCAATTTTGCCGAGAGAATTTTTTTGGCGGGCGTCCACTTCGTGGGCAATGGAAGTTAAAGCCCCCGCGCTTGCCACATTTATAAAATATTCTTTGCCGTTTACAATTCCCAAATCTACAGGGCGGATTTTATTTTCGGCAACGGCGGCAATGGTTTTTTCTGTATCAAGTTCAAATTGCGTTGCAAAATCGTTTGAAGTGCCGCTGCCAATTACGCCGACAGGTAAATTTATTTCAGCTTTCATCAGATAATTTATAACCGTGTGCAAAGTTCCGTCGCCGCCCGCCGCTATGACGCCTTCGGCATTTGAATTTTTCACACATTCAATAAAATCTTCAAAAAAATTTCCCGCCTGTGTTCGATAAATTGTCAGTAAAATATTTTTACGCTGAAACTTTTCTATAATTTCGTCGAGATTTTTTTTGAACGCCGCACTTCCCGAAACGGGATTATATATCAGTAAAATTCTTTTCAATGCGTTTACCTCACTATAATTTCTTGTTATAATAAGTCAAATTCTTATCGAACGCAAGGGGCGAATTGATATGCTACCTGAAATATACGAACTTGCAACCGAATTAAATCATATGGCAGTTTTTGAATGGGATATTGTGAACGACAAATTATTTTTCGATAATCGAATTAAATTGATTGTACCGAACGAATTGCCGACTGAAAATGTAAAAAAACATTTATTAAAGGCGCGCTTAGTTCACCCTGAAAATAGAATCGAATTTCAAAATCACATTAAAGAAATTTTGCAGACGAAAATGCAACGCAAGAATCCTTTTCAAGATGACGAATTGGAATTTAGAATTTACACGCGCAACCGATATTATATTTGGGTAAAATTGCAATATCGAATTAAATTTGTTGACGGCGCGGCGCAAAAAGTTTCAGGTTTCCTGCAAAATATTGACAGCGTACGGCAGAAAGAAGCGCAACTTAAAGAAACTATTGAACGCGATGCAATGACGGGGCTTTACAGCAAAACTCACGCGACTTACCTCGTCAATCAAATCATCAGCGACAAAAATAAAATGCACGCGCTTTTAGTTTTGGATTTGGACAATTTTAAATCCGTCAATGACAAACTCGGTCACTTAATCGGCGACGCCGTTATTATGGATATGGCGATGAATTTAAAAACCACTTTCCGCAAGTGCGATATTTTGGGTCATATCGGCGGCGATGAATTTATGGTTATGATGAAAGATATTGAATCGCCGGAAATTGTTTTGAAAAAATGTTCGCAACTTCGTGACATTCTGCGAAAAATTTACACGCACGAAGGCGAAGAAGTTTCAGTTTCTGCAAGCATTGGAATTGCGCTGTCTCCTGAACACGGAGCGAATTACAATCTTTTATTCTCTCGCGCAGATGCCGCACTTGCCGAAAGTAAACGAAACGGCAAGGACACTGAAACTATTTACAATGAAAATATTGAAGACGCCGAAAAAAAAGCCGCCGACAATGCCGAATTGCCTTCTCAAAATTTCCGCAAAATGTTATCAAGTCCAATGGAATATATTTTTCAAATGGTTTTCAATTCAAATGATACGTCTTTGGCAGTACAACTTTTACTGCAGATTTTTGCAAAATATTTCAAAGTTAATCGCGCCTACGTTTTTTGGCATATGGATGGTCCTCACTGGCCAAAAATTTTATTTGATTATGTGCATGGCGATTTCAAAAAAGCCGAAATTGCACACGATCCGCCGCTTAGACTTCATATCAGAAAACGTTACCGCAATACCAAACGCGGCAGATTCAGCGAATGTGCCGACACTTCAAAACTTATTGAACGGGCGCGCCGAGACTTTGAACGCCGCAATATTCATTCTTACATTGAATGTGCCGTAATGGACGGCGAAAATTTTATCGGTTGCGTAGGATTCGACGATTGCAAAAAAGCCCGCACATGGACGAAGGAAGAACACGAAATTTTATTTTCATTTTCTGAAATAATGCGGCGTTTTTTATTTGGGCAAATTTATTTTGAAATGAAAAAGCACAACGGGCGTTGGAGCTTGTAAAGGTAGTGTTGGAAATGACGGACAAACAAGAAATTTTCGACAGATTTATAGAATTGGTCGGCAAATTTGGGCAAATTCGTTCAGTGCAATCCGTGCGCGAAAGTATGGCTTTAACTATGCCGTTTACTATTGGCGGCTCAATCTTTTTGCTTATTGCAAATGTGCCGATAAGCGGTTATTCTGAATTTATGGCGGGAATTTTCGGCGCAGGTTGGACAGATTCATTAAACGCGGTTGCAAGCGGAACTTTTGGCGCGTTGGCTTTAATTATCGTTGTCGGAATTACTTACAATTACGTTTACATTGACGGCGGCGACGCAAGTATAGCCTCAATGATAGCGTTGGCGACTTTTTTAATTTTACTGCCGCCGGAAATTGTAACTGAAAGCGGCGAAAGTATAGGCGGCGTTATTCCGCGAAATTGGATTGGTTCTAATAGTATTCTTACGGCTATATTGGTTTCGTTTTTCGTGTCTTCTATTTGCGTTTACTGTCGAAAAAAAAATTGGGGCATAAAATTGCCGGACTCCGTGCCGATGGAAGTTGTGCGTTCCTTTGAGGCGTTTACGCCGTGCATAATTTGTTTTACATCAGCGGCGATTGTCTACGGCATTTGCCACCATTTATTTGAAACAAGTTTGCCGGAATTATTTTTCACGGTAATTCAATCGCCGTTACAAGGGCTGTCAGATACGCTGATTGGCGGAATAATAATCACGGCTTTACAGAGTATTTTATTTTGGGCGGGTATTCATGGTCCAAACGTAGTAAACGGCGTAGTTGCTCCGTTAGTTTTGGCGAACACGTGGGAAAATCAGCAACTTTTGGAAGCAGGACAGCAATTAATGGGAAATCCTGCGGCGCATATTTTTACAATGCAATTAAACGAAGTTTTCACAAAAAGCGGCGGTTGCGGCTTTACAATGGGTTTTTTAATTGCCTGTTACATTGCGGCGAAATCCGAGCAAATGAAAACCGTTTCAAAAATTGCGCTTGTACCGGGAATTTTTAATATTAACGAGCCAATAATTTTTGGTCTGCCGATAGTCTTCAATCCTTATATGATTGTACCGTTCATTCTTGCTCCGACTTTTGCAATGATAATAACTTATTTGTCGATAGACTTGGGATTTATGCCGCCGTTCAGCGGTACGCAAGTTCCATGGACGACGCCGACAATTATTTCGGGATTTTTATTGAACGGTTGGCAGGGCGCAATAATTCAGATTATAAATTTAATCGTGGCAACGCTTGTATATTTACCCTTCGTGAAATTGTACGATAAAGTTTTACTTGAAGAGGAAGACGCTCAAAAAGGTCTTGCAGATGAATGATAGTGCGGTAGTAAAAACTATCACACTACCCACTACACCGTGACCGCCGTTTCTTATAAATGCAAGTGTTACACTAATTTTTTTGACTTTAACAACAAGCCCTAGGGCGTTTTGAAAAATTGATTGAAATTGCTAGGTGCTGTTGGTAAAATCAGTAGAAATAGAAAACATAAGCAATTCTTTGATACAATAAGTTTGAAAAAGCTTGAAAGGATTGCTTATGTCAAA
>CAJOGS010000012.1 GCA_905234045.1 uncultured Selenomonadaceae bacterium
TTTTGATTTTATCCCACTGTTCATCTGTTAATTCATAGCGTTTCAAAATTTTCACCCCGACGCTATTTTACCATTTTTTCTATTATTCAACACGACCTACGGACAAAAAGTCATTGACCTTTATCAAAAACTTGTTGATCTCGAAAACGATAACGCTCTATTGGAAATTGCTGAAATTTATACAGAAGGTCTTGGCGAAGTTTTACCAGATGGGCAAGCAGCTCTTGAAATTTACAATGAATTAATTCGTGGTAGAGAATATTGGGTTAAACTTTATAAAAATTTCAAAATAGATTCTCCTTACCTTAAGAATTATAAAAAGGCATTAACAGCAGTTGGAAGAATTTATAAAGAAGGTAGAGGAGGAATTCAAGCCGACGGCTACAAAGCTATTGAATTTTTCACCAAAGCTGAATATTGGGACGGTATTGCTGATATTTATCAAGAAGGTAAAGGAGGCGTTAAAGCTGATGGCTACAAAGCCATTGAATTTTTTACTAAAGATGAAGGCTGGTTATGGGTTGGCTACATTTATATGGACGGAAAAGCCGGCGTTAAAGCCGATGGCTACAAAGCTATTGAATGTTTTAATAAAGTTAAAAATTGGGCTGGCATTGCAAAAATTTATCAAAAAGGAATTGGCGGCGTCCAACAAGATGCACAAAAAGCCGTTGAATATCATACAAAAGACGAAAATTGGGAGGCACTAGCTGAAATTTATGAGGAAGGTTTAGGTGATATTGAACCTGATCTGGAAAAAGCGCAAGAATTCCGCAATAAATCGGATTATCAATTTAATTCTATTTTTCGGGAAGTAGAGTGATGCATTATGAGTGATAATGATTTAGTCCTTAATGAATTTGAGAAAATTATTCCGTCTTTTAATGATTCGCATTACGAAAGAATTTTGGCGATTGGCGACATTCACGGCAAATTCGATAAATTTCAGTCCTTATGGAATAAGCTGGAAGTTACTGATAAGGATTTGGTAATATTTCTGGGCGATTATATCGATCGTGGTGAAAGTGTTGCTGACGTTTTGCAATGGATTTTAATTAACTCGAAGAAAAAAAATTTTATTTTCCTGCGTGGCAACCATGAACAATTTATGCTTAATTCGTTTGACGAAAAAAACCATGATGAATTCTTTAATACTTGGATAACTAACGGCGGCGCGGAAACTTTAATGGGATTGAAAGCATCCACTACCAGATTAAATACAAAGCACGTTTTAAAATTTTTTGAAACACTTCCAATCAGTTTTTATATGGAAGTTGGCAAACGAAAATATTTTTTCTGTCATGCGGGCGTTAGAAATGGTATACCGCTTGACCAACAGAGTGAAGATGATTTACTTTGGATACGATTCCAATTTTTGGACAACTACGACGGGGAAGAAATTATCATTGTCGGACATACGAAAGTTCAAGACTTTTCTAATCTTGAGGGTAAGCCTCTTATTCCAGAGGGCAAGACTCCGATTCCAATGAAAGTTCCCAATAGAAATATTGTGATGATGGATACCGGACCTTACTTGCTGGACGGAAAAATGTCTTGCCTTGATATTTTGAGTGGAAAAATTTGGCTCAGTGACGATTAATATTACATTAATAATTTACTTGTGATATGTAAAAAGGAGGAAGATTTATCATGACTATTGTTTTTGAAAACACGCAATCTAATTTTCCTGTAAACGAGGAAGAACTTCAAGCTCGTCTGGATGAAATTGAAAAACTCATCAACATTAAAGTCTTGCGTGTCAACATCAAGTTTGTTGAGGCAGCATTTAATCTTATGGAGGATTGCAATTTAATCTCGGAAGACAATATTAATTTTTTGATCGATCCGAAGGCTTGCCAAAGATTCCACAATCAATTTAAATTCTTGCGTAATCCCAGCGAAGCTGTCTTGCGCCCTACAAATTATGATTATGACGTTTTGGATAAAGATGGTTATTCAAGATTTTACAACGGCACGAAAATGCGTGTTGAATTAGACGGTAAACGTTATTTAATTAGTAATGATTGGTATGCTGATCATAGTGTTTGTCCGAACAAGCGTCAGTTTTTCAACTGGATTAAATATAAAGCGACTGCTGCTTGTCAAAAGCATTGGGCTGAAGAAAATGAATCCTTCCCTATACAGCCTTCCGAAGTTTCTAATACAGAAGATACGCTTAAGAGTTTAATTAAAAAAATTGAAACATTAGAAAAAAAAATCGACAATTTAACTGTTAGAGTCAGCGAACTTAAGAGTATGATTAAATAATTGATAAAAGGGGGTGGGCGGTTGGAAAAAACAAAGTTTGATTTTTACTTCCGTAGTCTAACCCTGCAGTGATACGCAATTTCTACAGCGGAGTTCTATTTTTAAACGAGAGTTCCATAATGTAACATTCGCATTGCTATTACCTGTGCAAAGTTGGCGTTTTTCTTAAAAATACTCTTCTACAAAAAATTCGTACTGATAATCGAATTAATTGGAAATTTATTCAATCTACTATAAATTCTTACATATCGCAATTTAAAAGGAATTGATAGTAGAAAATTAATTGCTATAATTTAAAACAAAATTTTAAAAAATTTTTTGGAGGTTTTCATTATGACTTATGAACAATTTGAAAAATTTATTGACTCTTACGAAAATGCGGACGAAAAAACCATAGAAGCACTTGTTGAACTCGGATTCAGCTTTATGAATGGCACAGAAGGCTTAGATCAAAATACCGAAATTGCCAAATTACTTTTTTCTGTTGGTGAATCACATTACGACCCGCAAGCTACTGACTTCTTAGCTGTACTTCAAGATAATCATCTGATTGAAGAAGTTATGTCTTTTCGTGCCGCTGACAGAAATGCTCCTGCTCACGTTCAAACTTTACAGGAGGAATATTCTGAACAAGCTGCTTGGTGGAGAAAAAAAATTGCTGCGGCTGAAAACAAAACTTTTGATGGCGATGCTCCCACTGATGAACAAATTTTCAAATCACACTTCATGCGTTTCATTGAAGTTTATAAAAATGCTCTCAACGGAGATTTAGACGCTATGAAAACTTGTCTGGACTTTTGTCAAGAAGAAGCTAAATATTGGGACAAACGCTCTTCTCAACTTTAAAAATTTCTTATTCTGAAAAAATTAAATAACTCAAAAGACACCACCGCGCTTATGCAGTGGTGTCTTTTGAGTTAAGTTTTTTCTGCAAACAAATCCAATTTAACAGCAATTTTGGTGCGCAATTTTGTATTGTGCATCTAAAAATTCTTCAACAGGATAAGTTTCACATTTATTTTAAAAATCGAAATTCAACAACTCTCAAGCTGTCGCTGAATGTGCTGAATTCAACGCATTTAACACGCTCAATAACGCATTTTTCCCCTCTACTGTCAAAGACCTAAAACCTTCCAGTAAAGTCATTTCCTCTTGTGGTATCGTTTCTATTGGAACATTATCGCTCCCCAATAAATAATCTGTACTTACGTTAAATAAGGCAGACATTTTCTTTAAAACATCAGTACTGGGCTCGACTATTCCTTTTTCATATTTAGAGATTGTCGCTTTTTGAACGTGAACTAAATCGCCTAAATATTCTTGCGTCCAGCCATTTCTTTTTCTTAATTCTTTTATCCTACTCATCATCAAGCCCTCCTTTATAATTAATTATACTGTTTCCTATAACGAAACGCAAATTGAATTAAAGAATTTTTTCTGAAAAAAGTTTCTTGACAAGCTACCTTTAAATAATTAAAATCTGAGTAACTTAAAACGCTACTTTGTAAAAAATTAGACTGATGTTTCGTGAAAAACGACTAGAGTATTAGAGAATCACGCGCTAAGTTATGACACATAATATTTTTTTTGCCCACAAAGTAGCTTAAAACGCTATAAAATTTCTGATTTTGAATACGACTTTGAAAACTGACTACAGTAATCTTTACAACTTCGACAAAGTTTTTTCTACTCTATGGATTTTTCCGACAAAAAAATTTTCCGCCTTTCAGCGGGTTTAACTCATATTTCACAAATTACTTAGATAGGAGAATCTATAAATTATGTACTCAAAAAAATCAAATTCGGATTTACCTAACGACATTGAAAAAGAAAAATTCGTACTCGGCTCTATGCTTTTAAAAGACGGCGAAATTATTCCCAACGTTGCTTCCATTCTTTATTCTGACGATTTTTACCGTCCCGAACACAGATTAATTTTCAACGCTATTTCTAAAATCTACAGCGATAAAAAGCCCGTTACTATCTTGACTCTCTGTGACGAATTGCGTACCTCTAAAAATGATCAAGGTAAATCCTTGCTGGATTTTATTGGGCTTGATTATGTTCTCGGCATTACCGAAGTCGCTCATACTACCGCTTATGCTGAACACTACGCAAAAACTATCAAAGAAAAATCTGACTACAGAAAATTAATTCTTTTGGGTGAAAAACTCATCCAATCTGCTCAGGACGGTTTTAAACATCCCATTGACATTATCTCTGAAGCTTCCAACGAATTCAATCAGTTTGCAGTTCAGGGCGAAGATTTTTTCAACGTCGGCGAATACCTCAAATGTTTTATCAGTGACATTTCCAACGACTTTAATTTTGCTGACAGAAAATCCGGCTTTTCCAATATTGATACTTTCCAACATTGGAAACCTGGTCTTTACATTCTCGGTGCTACTCCCGCTTGCGGTAAAACTACTTTTGCTTGGCAACTCTTAGAGCAGTTCGCAGAGAACGGCGAAAACTGTATTTTCTGTTCTTACGAAATGAATCAGACAGAATTGGTTGCTAAGACTTTAGCCAGACGCCTTTTCCTACACAACAACAAATCTACTTTGACTGCCTCAGATATTCTCAGTGGCGGTTACTCTCGCGATATAGCTACAGTTGCCGCCAAGTTTTTTGACGCTAATTTAAATTTCACTGCCAAAAAATTTTCTAACGATGTTGACGTTAATAAATTACTTGCCATTCTTCGTCCTATCGTTCGGAACTCTGAAAAACCGCCTATCATTTGTATTGATTATATTCAACGCCTTTTACCTCCTGACCATAAAGCCTCCAACACTCGCTCTTTACTTGATGACGCACTCTATAAACTCAAAGATTTTTCTCAAGAGACTAACACTACTTTCATTGGCATTAGCACTTTCAATCGCACTAATTACAATAATCCTGTTTCTTTTGAGAATTTCAAGGAAAGCGGCGGCATTGAATACACTGCCGATGTTGTTTGGGCTTTGCAACTTAATATTACCAATAAACTTTCCGGCGAAAACGTTGCCAACACAAGATTAAAAATCGACGCCGCTAAACTTATGCAACCTCGTCATATCAATCTCAAGTGTCTTAAAAATCGTTACGGTAACAACTATGATTGTTTCTTTAAATATTTTTCTGCCCACGATTATTTTCAATCTTTCAATCAAGAATCAGACCTGCTTACAGATATAGATTCTTTTGATTTATGACAAAAACTGCTTAAAAATTTTTTTGCAAAAATAAAAAATCTCGTTTAAAATGTAACTAAATTTACAACAATACATTCACGAGATTTTTACCCAACATTATTTCTTCTATATACCTTCGGTTGACACCGAAGAAACACTTTCCTAGTTTTTGGTTATATTAACAAACTTTGTGATATTTCGCAAGTTGAAACAATTTTTATGGAGGTTTTTTTTATGATGAATCCCAAAAAACAGCTTCAGAATGTTCAGCTGTACCCTACCGACACTTTCAAAATCGCTATTAGCAATCTTGCCAGAAAAGCCTTTGAAATGTGCATTGACGGCAAATCCGAAATTGAATTTGAACTTTTCGAGAGCCGCACCAAAAAAATTAAAAGCAAAGTTAGAATTTCAAATTTGAACCCCTTGAAAATCCGTTTTGGCGAATTTGAATGGGCTGTTTTTGACGCCTGCGTTTCTGAACGCATTGAAGGTAACGAATATACCACTGTCGCTATTATCGCTCGCCATTTAGGTTGCAACAACCATAACAGCGATAAACAAAGCCACGCTTTAACACAAGCTATTATTGACAGTTTGGAAAAATTGGCTTGTATCCGTATTATCGCTGAGCCTGATACCGACATTAAAAAAATTTATGATTCTCCTCTTAAAAGCGGTTCTTTTAAATTTCGCGGTTACCTTCTTGCTAATGAATCTCTTGAAATGTCCGTCAACGGGCAGGAAGCCACCATTGTTCATTTTCCCAAAAACGGCGTTGTTTTGGTCACTGCTGAGATGAAAGACCAAATTATTTCCTGTCCTCAAGAACTTTTAGAGTCACCTGTCAGATCCACTCCGTGTACTATCGCTATCAATCATTTTCTTTTGCGCCGTATCCTTGAAATCAAAGGTAGTGCTGAAACTTCAAAATCCAACAAGCGCGTTAAATCGTTGCGTCATACTATTTTACTTGAAAGTCTTTACAATGCTTGTCTTGACGAAAATCCCAGCAAACTCCAAAAGCAACACGCCCGCCAAACCTCAAAGACGATTTTAGATTATTTCGTAGAAAAAAATTTAATCAATGGTTACGAGTTTGAATCCGGCAAAAACGGCAAAGTACGTGCTATAAATCTTGATTTTTAGCCATTCTTTTTACAAACGGCGTCAAATTTGCTTATCCGTATATGATACCCTGCTTATCCGTATATGATACCCTGCTTATCCGTATATGATACCCTGCTTATCCGTATATGATACCCTGCTTATCCGTATATGATTAGTCAAACTTTTTTGCCCATTAAACCCGCATTAGAACGCGGAATTTTAAAAAGTCAAAGTGACCTCAAAAAATGCTATAGACTATATAGTCCTTGTAGACATTATAGACTATATAGTCCTTAGCAATTCGAATTCGCGTAGCATAGCTTACGCGGAATTGACTAAGCAACGCGGCATCCGTGCCGCTTGTTGCAAGTCAATTTAGCCGCGCTGGGGAATTTTCCCCCAGACCCCCAATACTCGAAAAAAAGAATCGTTGCTACGCAACGCCGCTTCACGCTTTTCTTTTTTTCCGAGTCTATTTTTTTTTCTCTCTTACAAATTAAAAAAATGAAAAACTTCAACAAAATTTATAAAATAAAAAATCCTTCCAAAAAGGGAAGGGTAAAAAAGTTAGTTGAAGATTGAAAAAACGCTAAAAGTTTCGCGAGACAAAAACATAATAGGTAGGGATCATTGTTATAAAATTATTTCCAGTTAGTCAAAATGGACGCGTTCCTTTACAAACTGAGCTTCTTCAAAATAAGAAGTGGAGATTTATTTTTTAAGATAAAATTTATATTTTTCAAGAGTTTCTCGCAAATTTTCGTTAACCGAGCGCATAGCTTCTTCAAATGAAAGACGAACAAGAATTCCTTTATCTTTTATAACTGCGCCGTAAGAATTGACGATAGCTTTTGATTTGAAACCGCCGCCGCGAACAGGAGATTCAATTCCCATAACTTTTATTTCCAACTTCCTGAAGCTTGTATAAGAATTGTAAAGGAACTCTTTCAAGACGGCGAGCCGCATTTTTTCTGTAGGATCAATTGGCTCAGTAGGATTAGAAGAGGTTCCTTCATCAGTGTTAGTAAGATTCATGCCATAGGATATTTTCAAAATTAATTCGTCGGACCCAGAAAAATCTTTTCGATCGCTCATTATTAAGTCGAGAAACTCTTCGTAGGCTTCTCCATAAATTCCAGCAAATTTATTTTCTACGAATTGAAGTAACGGTTCATATTCAGCAGCATCTTTGCAGAAATCTGGGTAAGACCAACTTGCCCAGATTTTTTTTCCGATCATTCTCGGCATCAAAAAATAGTTGAATGGATGAACAAATCGCAAAAATTCCGCAATCAAATATTTTTTTTCTGCGTCGTTTGCTATGAAATCTCGAACAAAATATGAATCGTTGAAATCTTCTTTTTTATGCCATTCATTTCTATCTCCACGCGGAAAATATTCTTCGACAATATCTTTTAAAGATAAATTGCACCCTTCAACAGAATATTTTTTACCTACGTCATGTATGTGCGCAATTTTATATCCGGCTGTCGTAAAGCCTGGATTTTTTCCATTGGGCATGGCGGAAAGTTCTCGTTCCTCTTTAGTGTCAGGACCGAAGCGGGCAGGAAACTTTCTGGCATTGTAAGCATCAACCAATTCATCGACCGTGGGCACATAATTGTCGAGTGCCATTTTTAAATAGTATGCCGCATGAAAATTGTCGGTGTAGAAAAAAGAACATCCTTTATCAGTTCGATTCAAAAAACCTCTGCGCAGTTGTCCGTATTCTGTTTTTTTAGCCGCGTTGTAGAATCTTAAGGCAAAAGTTGCATTCGGACGGTTAATATATTCCATCAGAACTTCGTGCCACTGCAAGACAATTTCTTTTCTCGGCAAACGCGGAAAAATGAAATCATTCCAAAAATCCTATGCCGTTATTGAATCTCCCTTATGAATTGGTTTTACCGGCAGTTTTTGAATACTTTGTAATTTCTCAATCAGTGTCATGAAATATATCTCCTTTTTTGTGGAATTTATTTTTTTATTATAATTCCATTCAATGTAGATAAAAATTTTTTTAAGTTTTAATTTCTCAGAATCGAGGATAAAAATATTCTGTATTAACATATCTATATTCCCAAGACACGAAAACGTAATTTAGGATTAGCAATCATGGCAATGTATTTTTTTACTTTATCTTTTAAGTTGTTTTTTTCAAGTTCAGATACTTTGACAATATCTTTTTCAAAAACCTCAATAACTTTGAACAAAACGCGAAAACGTTTATCATGCAAATGATCTAAAATTTCATAGAAAGCGGATTTAAAGAAAGGAACACCTGTAAAAATTTCTTCGTGTCTGCTTAATACGTGTATCAATTTTTTCAAAGCGTCGATTTCAGAAACAAGGTCGTTCTCAACTGAAAGTAAAGAATCGTATTTTTTCTTGAACATTTTTAGCATATCTTCACATTCTGAAGACAATGTAAAAGATTCATCCCACCAATAAAGTCTATCATCAGGAGAAATGCAAAAAAATCTCTCAGTAGTCATATCACCTTCACTTTGATATTGTTCTAAAATTTCTTCACCACCAAAATTATTTTTAAGTGAAAGTGGGGTATACTTCCAATTTTGAAAATCTTCTTTAATTTTTAAGGTGTCTTGGATAGGAATACCAAAAACTTTTTGTACAATCACCGCAAATATACGAACCGAAACAGCTTTTAAAGAAATAATGGGAGGCTGTTGCTTTTTGGAATTACTTGCGTAATTTTGTCTTCGGCTAACGTACAATTCAAAAATTCGTCTTATTTGTTGTGTTGCTGTCATATTTTTAAAAAGTTGAGAATATCGCAATAAGAATTTTTCGTCTTTTTTCAACAAATCGCAAAAAATGTTAAGTACTTTAGAATTCATGCTTTTATCGCATTCGATAAGCAATGCAATAATTTCATCAAAACTTTTAGTTTTGGTAAGTTCGTCAACAACTGCGTAAAAAGACTCATTATATATGTAAACTCCGTCAGGTATATATTTAAAAATGTCCTCAAGAGAAAAAAATTTATCCGATTTAAGAATATTGTAGACGTGAAAAAAATTTTCACGCATAGGCAATCTAAAATTTTCATTGAAAATGAAGTTCAACCAAGCAAGAGTTCTGTAAGTAATACCAGAAGGGCTTGTCAAACATTTTTCCCCGCTGTAAATTTCTTGCAAAATATAAGAGGCAAAAATGGTAGCCATGTGTTGAGCCCAACCGACTTTTCCACTGTAAACACAATGTTCATTAAGGTCATAACCGGCAGGTTCCCATGTATCTTCTTAAAAATAATTAAATCCTGCTTTCAACAAATTTGATGATCCGTTCCAGTAGGAATTGATGACAGGTTTGGGAGGTTCTATTAAATGTAAAGATTTATCGAAAATTTGAACTTCAGATACATTCATGCTACCGCCGAGCCAAAAAATTTTTTTAACGCGCTCTTCAAATTCATTGTATTTGTCTTCGCTAATGGTGGTGTCACCATGATGATAAATAAAATTTCCCATTGTTTGTCCTCTTCAGAATAAAAAATTTTCAGCATTAGTGTAATTGTTTAAAGATTCTCTTTGAACAAAATCATTATTTTGAGCTACTAGATCCAGAAAAGTTTATAAAAAAAATTTGTGAAGTTAATCAGTGATATTTAATCCCTCGTCTACTTCACAGAGAATTTCATAAATTTTTTCGAGTAAAAATTCAACGAAGAAATTAGAATTACCAGATTTATGAGAAAAAGCAATGGCAGAATAATAGTTGTTTTGAAATTTTTGAATTTGACTTTCCAAAGGTAAAAATTGGAAAAGTTGTCGCCATTGCATAAGTAGAGCAGTTTGCCAAAGTCTTGCCATTCGTCCGTTTCCGTCACTGAAAGGATGGATAAAAACAAATTCATAATGGAAAACAGAGGAACAAATAAGAGGATGTAAGTCTTTTCTACATTTATTCAACCATTCAAATAGGTTATCCATAAGATGAGGAACAAATTTAGCAGGAGGAGCAACAAAAATACATTTATCGCCGTCAAATACACCTTCTTCACCGTGTCTAAAAATTCCAGATTCAGAGACAAGAAATTTAGTCATAATGCCGTGAATTTTTTTTAAATCTTGCAAAGAGTAAGGATTGAAATTACCTAACATCTCATAAGCAGCATAGGCATTTTGAACCTCACGAATTTCTTTTTGAGGACCAAGAACCAATTTGCCGGAAATAACAGCTTGGACTTCATCTAAAGATAAAGAATTAGCTTCAATAGCAAGCGAAGAATAAATTGAACGAATTCTGTTATTGCGTCGTAATTTTGGACGAGTCTCCAAGTCATTATAATTTGCACGAATCTGTCCAACCTTTTCAGCGATTAAGGCAGTAAATTCAAGCATTTTATTGGTAACGTCAAAAGGCGGAGTGTAATTTTCCATTTTTTCACCAACTGTCTATTGAAAATTTTAAGTAACGAAATTTTTTCTTGAATGTACAATAGTGCAACAGATAAAATTTCTGCTAAAATAATTGTAACAAAATGTATAAGCAAAGCAAAATAATCGAAAGTTTTTTCGTATTTAAGCAATTCGATAAATTATTAGTTTGCTTTAAATACTGCTACTTTACTCAAATTTAGTGCTTGAAAGTGAAATTTGCGATTTAAGACAGTTTTAAAGAGTTTTTAATAATAAAATACCCTTGAACCAGTTTCGTTGATTCTAGAGGCATTTAAACGCACGTACGGGCATTTTTACTCTTGTACTAGTTTTAAATTTCGCAGAAATATTTTCAACAGCTCTTAGTTGTAAAAAATTTAGAATTAGTCAACTATAAAATTAGTCGTTTTAGCTTACCAACGGAACTTAATTTTTTTTATTATGTTGATATAATAAACTTAATGAAGATTACAATAAAGATGTTCGGAGGTTAAAAAATGGAAAATAAAAATTTTTTATCTAACATGCAAGATTTGTTACCGTCTGTCAATGATACGCCTTATAAAAGAATTCTTGCAATAGGCGATGTTCACGGAAGATTTACAAGACTGATGGATCTCTGGGAAAAAATTTCTGTAACGGATGAAGATTTAGTTATTTTTCTCGGCGACTATGTAGAAGGAGGCAATGAGAATTTAAAAGTTCTGAGCTGGCTTATCGAACAAAATGAAAAAGATAATATCGTTGTATTGTGCGGTAACGTTGATGATATGCTTTTTAATTCGTTTACGCCAAGTTTTATAAGCTATATGGGCGAAAAAGATTTAGACACTTTGAAAGAATTAGTTGAAGCAGCGCGTACTGATTCGACGGTTACAAAAAAAGTTCATCATTTTATTAAAGAATTGCCATTTAGCTATGTAGTAAAGGTTTCTGGAAGAGATTATATTTTCTGTCACGGAGGTATTAATCCAAAAATTTCTTTTGCAAAACAGACGCAGAGAGATTTACTTTGGAGCAACAGAAATTTTTATACAGAATACGAAGGCGAAGCAGTTATGGTTGTCGGACATCAAAGTCCGCGTAGAGTAATGAAAGGACTTTTACCACATTGCGAAGAGTTGAACACTACTAAACCTGCAAGAATACCTGGCAGAAATATTTTGCTGATGGACACAAGCGCAAAAGAAGCTGAAGGTTTTCTCTCATGCGTCGATATTTTAACCGGCGAATTTTGGCAGAGCAACAAAATTTAAATTTAAGCCGCAAAAGCAGAATATTCCACAATAGCAACTTCCGTAAGGATTTTATTCAGATTTTTAATAATTTCTTCAAGTCTTTCAACAGTTTTGCCGCTATAACTAACTTCGCCACATTGGCTACATTTATGACAAGGAATATTTTTAATAATGATGAAATGCCCGTTAATATCCGCCATATAATTACTAAAGCCGTCTTTCATTGTACCCTTGCAATAAAAGCATTTTTCCATAATATTACCTACTTTCTAGTTTTAAAATCTTCTGTCCATTGTTCGGCGTCAGGTTCATATGCCGTTATAATCCATAATTTTGTTTCACTCAATCCTACAACCGTGTGTAAAATACGACCTTCAGCAGTTTTGCCAAGAATTAAGCAACTCGGATAAGGATAATCATTCGGATAATCTTCAATAATTTCGCCATTTTTAATAACTTCTTTGACTTCGGCGTAAGAAATATTTCTCTGATGAAATCTCATCAAAACGTGTTGAGTTACTTCGATTGTGTCATTAGTACATTTCTCAAGTATCGTTTCAATTTCCAAATTTTTCACCTCACTGCAAGCGAATTTTTCCTGTTAAAATTTCTGCGATTGCTTTTTGTTCTTCAAGTGGCAGCAAAGAAAATTCCTAAATTCTCAGAAAGGCGCGGTATGCTTATCCGATGTACTAATATTTTGGGCTGATTGTGAAGTAAAGAAATACAAAAATTTTTCATTCATAGTAATACAATATTTAAAAAAGTAACAATTATCTTGATAAATCATTGAAAGCTCATCTTTTTTGGAGTTAGTAACAGCGGCTTTAGATTGAGCGGATTTATTAAGTGTCACAAAATTGAATACAATTCCGATTTTTTTACTGCCATAATTTTTACTCTATTACTTGATATTTAACAAATTATAGCATAAAAAATTTATCCTGAGAAAATATTATTTTTATCAGATTGTCAAAAATGTTTATAAAAAATAAGATAAAACAACTGAATGACTAAGTAAATTGTCTCTATGAAAAAATAGACAAAAAGAATGTAGTAGGAAAGTAAAAAAGAGGGTACAACTAGGGTACGCCTGAAAAATCTAATCCCCAATATTGGAACGGGCATATAAATTGGGCGACTGTTTCAGATATGAAAACTGATTTTATCAATGAAACAATTTTTAAAATTACTGATGAAGGATTAGAAAATAGCTCAACCAACATTATTAAAAAAGGAGCTTTAATTATCGCAACTCGCGTTGGATTAGGAAAAATTTGCTACAATAATATTGACACGGCGATAAATCAAGATTTAAAAGGAATTTACCTTTTAAAAATATCAATCAGAAATATATTTTTCATTATTTTAAAGCTATAGCAAATTATATTATCAAAAATGGAACCGGCACAACGGTTAAAGGCGTTAAATTGGAATTTATAAAAAATTTATTAGTCCCATTGCCGCCACTCGCTGAACAAGAAAGAATAGTAGCGCGGCTTGAGGAGTTGCTTGCAGAAATTGAAATTTAAATACGAATGGAGAATACAAAATGAAAAGAGATATGGAACTTTGCAGAAAAATTCTTTTTGCGATTGAAGATCAATATGTTGATGTAGCAATTCGCAATCTTAAAATTGAAGGTTATTCAATGGAGCAGGTTGCATATCATTGCAAGATATTGCACGAAGCTGGATTAGTTTCAGATTATAATTCAAAATATGGAGATAATCATATTCAATTTTTCGCTGTCGGCTCAATTACTTGGAATGGACACGAATATTTGGACACAATCAGACAAGACAGCCGATGGAATGAAATAAAAAAACAAATTGCAAGTAAAAGTTTGCCGATGACTATTGATGTTATTACAAAAGTGGCAAGTTTAGGTATTGTGGAGACTATAAAGCAAATATTCAACTAAAAAAGGTATATGATGAATAAATGTATTTACGCATTAAAATATATTGGCGGAGTTGAAACATTGCCGGAAGGTTGGGTAAGTAAAGAATTCAATAATGCAATATCAAAATCTTAACGCGAATTTGCCCGTAATTAGCGTATTGACACATAAAAAAATCATTTAACGATTTTAAAGTTTTGGAGTGATAAATTTGAATATATTAGTAGTTGGCAACGGCTTTGATTTAGCACACGAACTTCCTACCCGTTACAGCGATTTTCTGGATTTTATGACGCTCTATATAACAAAAAATTATCCGAATTGGAAAAATTGGGGTACAAATTCGTTTCACGATGAAAACAATAACTTTAAGCACTACAATTCAATACTTTGGAATATATTAAGTAAAATCTCCAAAAATTCAAAAGTGCATATCTTATTTAATGAATATGAAGAAAACTTCAAAGAATTAATGCTCAAGGAAAAATCTTTAGAGAAATTTTATTTAAACAGTTTTTTTCTTTATTGTCTGGGCGTTTACTCATATAAGAAAAATTTTGATTCTGAATTTAATTGGGTGGATATTGAAGAAGAAATTTCACATTTTTTAATTTCATTCCAATCTAAAAGTTTTACTAAAGATTCATTAAAATTAACATCTATTCAATTACCTTTTCTGTATGGTGATTCATATACTACAATTCCTTTTTTTATTCCAACAGTTTATCAAGCTCTAAAATCGAAAAACATTCCAATGGAATTGTTGCGGAAAGAAATTTTTACTTGTTTATTCAGGGAATTAGAAGTCTTTAGCTTACTTTTAAAAATTTACTTGAAGGCTGTCAGTGAATATTCAAAAGAACATTTAGAGAAAATTTTTAAAATCAATGCCGAAGATGATTTTGAAGCTACCGAAGGTATTTTTATTAATAGAATTGTAAGTTTCAATTATACCGATACAGTAAAAATATATACTCCAAATGCTCCTGTACATTTCGTCAATGGTAATCTTGATAACAACAAAATTATTCTTGGCATTGAAAATCCGAGTCCTGAAAAAAATAATTCCGTTATTGACGATATTGTATCTTTCTTTAAAAATGTTCAACGTGTACAGTACCATATGTTTTATGATTATAAAAATTGGATACCTTATACAAGTCCGTTGATCGTAGAGAATGAAGATAAGAGTAAAAGTAAAGTATATACCAGCACAAATATTTATATTATTGGACATTCTTTAGCTTTAAGTGATAAGTATATATTAACTGATTTAATGACAGACGTTAATACGGTTACTATTTATTATCACGATAAAAAAGATATGGAAGATAAAATTCGTAACTTATACAAAATTTTAGGTGACAAAAAATTTTCGCAACACGTCAATAATAATACTGCCAGACCATCTATAAATTTGGTCAATCAATCTGAGATTACGATATAAAAAGCAAAAAGATAAGATTTTGAGAGAGTAAATTTGTGCTAATCTTGAGAAGTAAAAAATCAAGGAGGTACAAAATGAAACTCTTTATAGCAGAAAAGCCGTCATTAGCACAAGCAATAGCGACAGGAATAGGCGTCGGGCAAAAATACGACGGCTATATTTCGCTGAATGGCGGCAAAGAAGTAGTAACGTGGTGTTATGGTCATATTTTGGAGCAGTTAAACCCTAGCGAATATGACGAAAAATATCAATGGTGGCGAATGGAAGATTTGCCGATAATGCCCAATATTTGGCGTTTGAAAGTGAAAAAAACAGCGGCGAAACAATTTAAAATTATTCGTGAACTGATAGGCAAGGCGACAACGATAGTAAACGCGGGCGATCCTGACCGAGAAGGACAGCTTTTAGTTGACGAAGTTTTAGAGTACGTCGGGAACAAAAAGCCGGTACAAAGAATTTTGCTAAATGCGCTTGATGAAAAATCAGTAAAACAATCGCTACAAGATTTAAGAAACAATCAAGATTTTCAAGGCTTAAAAAATGCGGCGTTGGGAAGAAGTCGAGCCGATTGGTTGATAGGTATGAATTTATCGAGAGCCTACACGATACAAGCGCGGCAAGCTGGCTATGAAAGTGTATTTGTCGGCAGAGTAATGACGCCGACAATGGCTTTAGTTGTTCGTCGTGACGAAGAAATTTCAAAATTTAAGCCTGTGACACATTACGCAGTAAAAGTAACTTTTAAAAATCAGTATGGCGAAATTCCAACAATCTGGCAAATGTCAGAAAAAATTCCGAATTTAGACAGCGAAGGGCGGTTATTAAATTCAAAATACGCTGAAGAATTGGTAAAAAAATTAAATAGCGCGTCTACAGAAAGTTTTGGAAAAATTATTGAAGTAGAAGAGAAAAACAAACAAGAAAATCAACGTTTGCCATATTCTCTTTCGACGTTGCAAATTGAGGCAGGAAAATTATATGGCTATTCGCCGCAAATTGTCCTTGATACAATGCAAATGCTGTACGAAAAAAAATTAACAACATACCCGCGTTCAGATTGTGAATACTTGCCTGAAAATCAGCTTGAAGATGCGGCAGAAATTCTTGAGCATTTAAAATTCTTGCCGAATAAAGAATTTGCGGAACTGGTAAGAAACGCAAATTTAAAAATTATCAGTAAAGCGTGGAATAACAAGAAAATAACGGCACATCACGCAATAATCCCGACAAGAATAAAAGCAAACTTTGAAAATCTGAATGAGATCGAACAAAAATTATATACGATGGTATCGCAAGCATATTTGGCGCAGTTCTATCCACCGCACGAATATAAATCAACCAAAGTAACTGTAGCTTTTGCAGATGAAAAATTTGTAGGCAAAGGAAAAACAGTTGTAAAACTCGGCTGGCGTTGCATTTATAAAAACGTGGCAAAAAATGAATCTGAAGAAACAGAAACAAATTTACCGCCGATGTTTAAGGGCGAATCAGTAAAATATATTTCCGGCAAGGTAATTGAAAAAGTAACAAAGCCGCCAACAAAATTTACAGAATCAACTTTGTTGCAAGCGATGAAAGAAATATATAAATACGTCAAAAATGAGGATTTAAAAGCCGAGTTAAAAGAATGTTCAGGAATAGGAACAGAAGCAACGCGGGCGGGGATAATCGAAAAACTTCAAACTTCGGGATTTTTAAAATTGGTCGGTAAATATTTTGAGCCGACAGAAAAAGCAAAAATGGCGGTAAAAATTCTGCCTGAAGAAATGATTTTTCCAGATACAACGGCAATCTGGGAAAAAGAATTGGAAGAAGTGGCAAACGGAAAAGAAAGTTTTAAAGATTTTTATGATAATCAAATTCGCGGCTTAAATTCTTTGATTGAAAAAGCCAAAATTTTAAAAATCAGTCCGTCAGCAAGTGTGGTAAAATGTCCAAACTGCGGAAAACCAATGGTAAGACGCAAAAGTAAAAACGGCTATTTCTGGGGCTGTAGCGGTTTTCCAGAATGTAAGACGACGGCAAACGACAACAAAGGCAAGCCGGATTTTTCAAGATTTGAAGGGAGAAATTTAAAATGATTCGTGAAGATTATGTACCGTATATGGGCGAATGGGCAGAACTCAGAAAAAATTATCTGCTTGAGGAAAAGCCTGAAGATTTTCAAGAGTTGGTAGAAAGCAAACTTTTGCTTGAATATTTTGAGGGCATTGAAGAAATGTATAATAACAAATTCGATGAACTCGTTGAAGAGCAAATGGAACGCGAAGGAATTGACGAAGAATTGAAAAGCCGCGATCCGTTGGAATGGGTCGGCTATGTCAATAACATTCGTTCGCAAGTTAGAGAAATTTTGACGGCAGAAATTTGCAGTTAAAATTCGCAAAAAGATAAGATTTTGAAAAGCCTTTTAAGTGTTAGGATTTTTTAAACTAACATTTAGGAGGTTTTTTTATGCCGGAAAATGAGGCAAAAGAAATTGAAACAAGAAATCAAAAATATTTGGAAGAATTGAATGGAAATATTGGAAAATATTTATCATTCCTGTCAACAATGGCACGTTTCCACAAATACGAAGTGAAAGATTTGGCAAGTTTTGCATTGGAAGCACCCGCAATTTATAAGGCGGTAGCTGATGAGGAAATTTGGCAAAAACATTTTAAGCGCAAAAAAAGTAAAAATGCGCGTGGAATTAAGCTGGTAAAAGACGGGAAAATTAAAATTTTCTACGATGTTTCTGAAACTGAATCCACCGTAAAAAATGAAGTTGCGGTAAGTTTGTGGCAGTATGACGAATCTGCACATAAAAAATTTATTGATGCTGTAGTAGCTGATGAAAAAGACGTTGAAAAACAAATTCGGCTGATAGCGCAGAAATTAACTAACCGCAGTAATGTCAGTGAAGAATCAAAAAAATTAGTCGCTTTGAGTGTCGAGGCGGTAATACTTGAAAGAATGGGATTACCAACAGAAAACGCTACAAGACAACTGGCGCAACTTTCTTTAAAAGATCAAAATATTATTCAAGTGCTGGAAGATACGCAGAAAACGGCAAAAATTTTTTTGGACGCAATGCAACTGACGATAAAAGAAAACAACAGGGGCAATGATAATAATCGGCTGTTAAAAGAAATTGGCACTATAGAAATTGAAAAAGTTGCTGAAAAAACGCCTGAAGAAAATCTTGAATCAGAAATCGGCGCAAAAGTTGAAAATGTTGTAGCTGAAAAAATTGAAGTCGGAGATGAAGTACAAACTGAAGAAGAAGTTATAAAAAATCCAGAATCGCAGATTGAAAAACCAAAAGAAAACTTTGTACAGCAAGAACTTTTTGGCGATGATACCGCAGAAAATACCGAATCAGAAACAATCGAAAAAGAAAAATCTGATGAAGAAATTTCTGAAAAAGCTGAAACAACGGTTTTAGAAAATAAAGAAAATGACATTGAAGAAGTTGAAAAAGTTTCTGAAATACAATCTGCAGAAATTAATTCTGACATTATCGAAAATGTTGAAATTCAAAATAGCGGCGATGTTGATATTGAAGACGCGCCAAAAGTTGAAATTATCGAAGAAAACGTTGAGCAAGATGAATCAGAGGTAACAAAATTATTTGAAGACGCAGAAGAAAATGATTCTGACTATAGTTTTTTTAAAGAAATAGACGAAGAGCCGGAAGTAATAATTGATGTTGAGGCTGATATTAAAACTGCTGATAAATCTGAAACTCCAGTTGCTGATGTTGTAACTGATGAAAATTCAACACCTGATTTACAGACAATCATTGCTGAAGATATGGCGGTAATTCGTGGCGACAATCGAGAAAAAAATATATTCCGCCAAAATGTAGTAGCGATCCGCACACTTCAAAATATTGAAAAAGAAAAACGTGAGGCAACTCCTGAAGAAATTGAAGTTTTGAAAGATTACGCGGGATTTGGCGGAATACCAAAGGCGTTTGATAAAAGCGATCCGAATTGGAATAGAGAGGCTTGGCTGTTGGAAAGTATGCTGACGGAAAAAGAATATAAAGCCGCCAGAGGTTCAACTTTAAACGCTCATTACACTTCAAATGAAATTGTTCAAAATATGTACGAAGGCTTAAAAAATTTAGGATTTCATCAAGGAACAATTCTTGAGCCGTCAATGGGTGTCGGCGGATTTTTTGGAAATATGCCGGAAGAAATGAGAGATGAAAGCCACCTTTACGGCGTCGAATTGGATTCAATAACAGGGCGAATTGCAAAAGCGATATATCCAGATGCCGAAATTAGCGTCAAGGGATTTGAGGAAACAAAATATTTAAATGATTCATTTGATATTGCAGTAGGAAATGTGCCGTTTGGAAATTATTACGTCAATGATAAAGGCTATAATCAACATCATTTTTTGATACACGATTATTTTATAGCAAAAATGATAGATCAAGTGCGTCCAAATGGCTTAGTTGCTGTCATTACCTCAAAGGGTACTCTCGATAAAATGGACAATCGTGCAAGAAAATATTTTGCACAACGTGCAGACCTTGTAAAAGCGATAAGACTGCCGAATAATGCTTTTAAAAATGCCGGTACAGAAGTTACAAGCGATATTTTATTTTTCAAGAAACTTGAAAATATTCGTAGCGAAGAAGAATTGCCGAATTGGGTTAATTCCACAAATTTTCAAGATGAAAAAGATATTACGATAAATCCATATTTTATCGAGCATCCTGAAGACGTTTTGGGAACATTGGAAAAAACAAGCACGGCTTACGGCTTTGATTTGACCTGTAAGCCTGATGAAAATCGTACTCTTAACGAAATGTTAAGCGAAAGAATGAAGTCATTGCCGCTAATTTATATGCCAAGTCAAATTTCGTTGCCATTGCCGCAACAAATTGCAGATGTTGCAGATAAACGCCCGTCAAGTTATTTTATCGAAAATGGCGAAATTAAATTTTACGATGGTTTTAAAACCGAAAATGTAAAAATTAACGTCAAAGACAAAGCCAGAATGTTATTGGCTATGAAAATTCGTGATTCTGTTCGTGATGTCCTCGATGTTCAAGTAAATGACGGAAATGACATTTTGTTACAAGCGGCACAGACAAAACTCAATCATAATTATGAAAAATATGTACACCATTACGGGCATATTTGCGAAGACGCTACACTGAAAAAAATTTTTAGTAAAGATTCCGCGTACCCGTTATTACGTTCGTTGGAAGTATACGGAAAAGACGGCTACAAAGGTAAATCGCCAATTTTTACCCAAAGAATGATTGAGCCACATCGCCCGCCGGTTTTTGCTGAAAATCCTGTCGATGCGCTCGCAATTTCAATGCAAGAATATGGGCGCGTCAGTCTCGATTATATGGCGTCTTTGACTGGACAGAGTGAGGAAGAAGTTATTAAATCCCTTGAATTTGAAAGAATTTTCTTCGATTTTCAAAATAAAGAGTATCAGATAGCTGAAGAATTTTTGTCTGGCGATGTTCGTGAAAAAATGGATCAAACGCAAATGCAAATTCAAGAAACAGAAAATGCAATCAATAAAAAAATAGCGGAATCCATTTTGCAAGTTGAAGATATTCCAAAATATGAGCCGCAAAATGAAACTGAAAAAAATATACTTCAATTTGAAATTAACGGCAGTAATTATTTTTCTTTCTCAAATTATCTTGATAAAAATAGCCAGCCGTACTACGTCAATTACATTGAATCGCAAAAAGATAATCGGGATTTTATGTTACAAGTGGCACTGCGTCAAGGCAGATTTATGGATAGCGATGATGTCAGTAAAATTTTGTCAGACAAGCCGTTACTTTCACTGGATGCAATGCGGCTTGGCAAAGAATTAGGCGATGTAAGGGATTCTGATAGGGTCGTTCTTGCTACTCTCCGCGCTTTAGGCGAAAGATTCAAACATAACGAGCCGGAACACGATTTAATTTTGTACAGCTTTTTGAGAGAAAGATTTTCAAAAATTGAAGGCGATGATAACGCCATTGAAGACGAAATTACAAAACTTCGTTATAGAGACTCCAGCGATGAAATTAAAAGAGAATGGGCGCAGTATCAATCCGAATATCAAAATTTAAAAACTGCCAAAATAAATGAACCTAATCCTGAAATTGAAAATTTACGCACAATTAAAGCACGTTTAGAAAAAAATTTTTTGGCATTGGAAAACGTAAAGCCACAAGATTTAACTGCTGCCGATATTCACGTCGAAATTGGCGCAACGTGGATACCGACAAGAGATATTGAAAATTTTATCAGAGAAACTTTCGATGTATCAAAAAGTGGTATGGAAGTACATTTTTCGTCAATTACCGGCAATTGGCGCATTGACGGCAAAACTTATCCAAACAGTCCAAAGGCTGAAGTAACCTACGGCGTTACGCAGATGAATGCACTTGTTTTAACTGAACTTGCATTGAATATGAAAGAACCGAAAATTTATAAAACTGTTTATATTGACGGCGTTGAAAAGAAAATTGTAGACCAAGAATCAACCATTGCGGCGCAACAGAAACAGGAAATGATAAAGCAAGAATTTACAAAATGGATTTTTTCCGATGAAAAGAGAAAAGATAGGTTGGTAGCTTACTACAACCGCCATTTTAACAATATTCGCCCACGTGAATATGACGGTAGCCATTTAATTTTTCCTGGAATGAACAAAGAAATTAAATTGAGAGAACATCAGAAAAACGCAATAGCGCATACTCTCTACGGCGGAAATACTTTGTTGGCGCACTGTGTAGGTGCCGGGAAGACGTTCGAGATGGTAGCCTCGATAATGGAGGCAAAACGGCTTGGACTTTCCAAAAAATCTATGGTTGTAGTACCAAAACATTTAACAGAACAGTTTGGAACTGAATTTTTACAGCTTTATCCGAATGCAAAAATTTTAGTCGCTACAGCAAATGACTTTACAGCAGAGAATCGAAAAGAATTTTGCTCCAAAATCGCTACTCAAGATTGGGATGCCGTTATTATGGGCTATACTCAATTTGAAAAAATCCCTATCAGCAAAGAAAGAATGGAGAAAATTTTAAATGAGCAAGTTGATGAACTTGTTGACGCTATTGAAGAAATGAAATTGGAAAATGGCGAAAAATTTTCAATTAAGCAAGCTGAATTAAAAAAGAAAAGTTTGTCAGAACGCCTTGAATCATTGAGAAATGAAAATACTGACAATACCATTACTTTTGAGCAACTCGGAATTGATAGACTTTACGTTGACGAGGCGCACTATTATAAAAATCTTTTCACATATACGAAAATGCAAAATATACCCGGCATTTCAACTACTGACGCTAAAAAAACAACTGATATGTATGAAAAGTGCCGTTATCTCAATGAGATAAATCAAGGTAGGTGTGGTGTTATCTTCGCATCGGGAACGCCTTTATCCAATTCAATGTGCGAACTCTATACAATGCAACGTTATTTGCAACCTGACAGATTGAAAAGCGAAGGATTAGGATTTTTTGACAGTTGGGCGTCAAACTTCGGTAAAACCGTTACAGCCGTTGAATTAGCCCCAGAAGGTAAGGGCTTCCGCACTAAAACCCGTTTTTCTAAATTCCACAATCTGCCTGAATTGATGTCGATGTTTAGAGAAATTGCAGATATTAAAACGGCAGACCAACTTAATTTGAATGTACCTGAAGCCGAATTTATAGTTAGCAAAGTTCCCGCATCTGACGCGCAAAAAGATATGGTTGATGCACTTTCTGACCGCGCTAAACAAGTAAGAGAAAAGCAAGTTGAGCCGGAAGAAGATAATATGTTGAAAATCGTAAATGACGGCAGAAAATTGGCACTTGACCAACGGTTGATTAATCCAGATTTACCTGACGACCCTGAAAGCAAAGTTAATATTTGCGTCAAGAATGTTTTGGAAGTTTACAACGAAACAAAAGATAAAAATTCTACACAAATGATTTTCTGTGACCAGTCCACGCCGTCAAAATCTTTCAATGTTTACGATGATATAAAAGAAAAGTTAGTGGCGGCAGGTGTAAAACCTGAAGAAATTGCATTTATTCAAAGTACGAAAAATGAGAAAGAAAAAGACGCTTTATTTGCAAAGGTTCGCAAAGGTGAAGTTAGAGTTTTGCTGGGCTCAACAATAATGATGGGTACGGGGACAAATGTGCAGGATAAGTTAATAGCACTTCACGATCTCGATGTCCCCTGGCGTCCCAGCGATTTGGAGCAACGCGCAGGAAGAATTATTCGTCAAGGCAATGAAAATAAGCACGTCAAAATTTTCCGCTACGTTACTGAAGGTACGTTCGATGCCTATTTGTGGGTGCGACGTGAAGCCGCTTGATTTAACTGTCTGGCAATAAAAGACCAGACCAGCTATTCCGTTAGCTGAAGCCAATATCATTAGCATAATTGGTAACGATTATGTTAAAAGCTGATATAAAATGAACCTGTTGAGGTTTAACCGTGAGGCAAAACCAAAACTGCAAGCTGTAATGCAGTCAGGGCAAAGGCTTAGGATAGCACGGTTAAGGAATCTGAATCACCGTTTAAGCTCCGTTAAGGCGAACAAGCCAAAACAGCTGACAGGCTTGAACCAAAAGGTATGCAGTTGGTTATTCCTTTCCACAGTAGGAATACACGGACAAAAGACTGCCGGAGTAGAGGTGAAACCTAAACTATCCGTTGTTAATCAAGTGAAACACGGTAAGCCCGTATTGCCGCCAAAAATTGGCAGGTGAGCCGCAAGGTAAGCTGTTGGCAGTGCGGGTAGAAGATTGCGGAAAAAGCGAACGCCTTTTTGTAATGAAAAGGATAGGGATTCAAAATTTGTCCCACTCGAAAGAGGGCAGACTTCCGCGCGGTACTTAATTACGAGATATTTTGTAGAATTTTTGAAGGAGGGAAAGCAAATGAACGCGAAAGCGTGTGCAACTTCTAACGTTGCCTCCGCTTGGAATCAAATAAACT
>CAJOGS010000013.1 GCA_905234045.1 uncultured Selenomonadaceae bacterium
TATAGACATATAGCATTTAGGTTCGATAAATTAGCTGTTTGCTTTTTGAATTTTGTGTTACTTGCCGCTTCGGTTATTCACTTTTAATTTACCAACAGCACCTAACCTCCTCAAATTTTATAGAGCGTGTTTGTAAAATCAGCAATGACAATTTTTTCTTTCAGCCGGCTAAATTGTAACGGCTTTTATAAAGATCTCCATTAAAATTGTAGCGAGTGAAAACTGAATCAAAACTTTCTGAAAGCAAATTTCCGACATGTTCATAATTGTTGCCGAAATTATCAAGTAAATTTCCTTGATTGTCTATGATTATGTAAGAACGTTCGGTAGTTTGTTCAGGTACGCAATCACCTTTAACACGTCTGTTTAATACAAGAAATTTGCTAAATTCATCATTAGTTATCAATAAACTTTTGTTTGAAAAGCTTTTATTATCGAACTCTTTAATTTTGAGAAATTTCCAGCGATCTATAGAAATTTTATTTTCCAAATCAATCAAATTTTCGTTTATATTCAATCTAGATACAACCGTATTGATTTTGATTTTTATCGACGGATTTATTTTTTTTGCTCGATTCACTATATTAACAAGCTTCGATTCCGAAAGAGTTGTAAAATGTCTATCACAACAACCCAGCGCAATTAAAGTTTGTTCGTCAAAGCTGTCAATAGAAACTCCCAGCATATTCAAATTTTTCAACAGTTTGTCAGGCGTTAATTTTTCATTTAAAAGAAAATATCCGTTTGAAATCAGCGACAATTTAAAGCCGTAATTTTTGGCGTAATCAACTAACTCAATAAAATTTTTGTAAAGCAACGGTTCACCGCCGGCAAAATTTATAGCTGAAACTTTACCGGACTGCGCAAGATTGTCGATAATTTTTTTCCAATTATCAACAGACAAATCTTTTTGCTTGCCGAAGTGTGCGAAACAATATTTGCACTGATAATTGCAACGTTCCGTAATATGAAGATTCACTTTTAAATCTTTCATTTTAACTCCTCCCAAAAATTTTTAATTGAGTGATAAATAATTCGGAAGTTTTTTCAAATTTTTTCTCGAGAAATAGTGTATCCAAATTTTAAAATTGTTTTTAAAATACCTGTAACCACCTCACGATCATATTTTTTTTCGTCTTCCGACAAGTCGGAATATCGAACAAGACAAGGAGTTTCTTTCTTTATGTCGTCGCGTCTGACTCCGTAAGACCAACCGTCTTTTATTCTTTCAAATGCCCAAATTTCATGAACATTTTCGGCTAATTTTTCCGACAATGCTATTAAATCATCAGACAAAATTACTTTACTTACATCAATAGGTTTGGGATTGTATTTATTTTCCATATTAAAATTCCTTTCATAAATTTTTACCATTTCTTCAGTCAAACAATGAAGAAAAAATCTTTCCTACCGCACATGCAGCAGCAAATCCTACCGCAACAGGAGCGGCGGCAACAGCTGTTGCCCCAACTGCAGTTCCGGCAACAGCTGCACCAATGCCGGTAGAAACCGCCGCACTTACAGCACTTCCGGCAAAACCTGCCGCTGCTACTCCTGCGGCTGATGAAGCCGTGCCAGTAATTCCGCCTTTTACTGCCGCACCGCCGACATCAATCATCGCATCACCGATGTCTTTTTTGCCATTGATAACATCGCCGACTGAGGAAATAGCTTCAATTCCTGCACCTATTGCTGCTCCTGCTAATCCTCCACTTCTTGCAGCAGAACCAAGCGCACTCATTGTCGGCATTTTCCCGAGTGCCTTATTTGCAATTAGTGATGTTTTTTCAGACGAAATTCCTGAAGAATGGACTTTTTGCGGAACTTTTCCTGCAAGTTTTGCCGCCGTTTCTTCCGTTCCGTAAATTGCAGTTTTGTTATAATGCCCGTTCTTAATCTGTTCGGCAGTTTTTCTCAAGCCGCTTGAACTGATTGTATCTTTAAGTTGTGCATGTCCAATAACGCGACCATTGTTTGTCATTATCACATCTTTCATTTGTGCGGTTACTGACTTTGTAAGTTGAGCATGATTTCCTTGAATAAGGTTTAACGGATTGGCGTTGTATTTGTCGCAAAACATAATTTCATGGACATGACCTTTGAGTTGAGGACATTTTCCTGCGCGTTCCAATGCACGAAGTGCAACTCCCGCTTCATATCCTTCTTTTGTTGCGACGGTTGCCAAGTTGATTCTTTCCTGATTCTTCATTTGATTTTCCTCCTTAAGAAATTCGATTGATTAACTTTGTGTTACGAATTTTAGCATACGTTATTGATTCAATTTTTGAGGGGGGAATTTTTATTGCAAACCTTTAATTAAATATGTAAAATGAATTTGGAAATTTTGTAAACAGGAGGCAACAAATGGAATATTCATTAAACTCTTACGAAGATAACAAACCTTATGTCTTTATAAGTTGTAGCTCTGAAGATTCAAAGCAAGTTTCTGAAATTCTTGGCAAATTGCAAAACGAAGGTTTAAATTTTTGGTACGAAGAAAATGAAGCGATTGATAAAAAAACGGCGCACATTTGCAATTGCGAATTCGTTATGGCTTTTCATTCCGCCAACTCAAAAAATTCTTTGCAGTGCAAGGAAGAAATATTTTTTGCCAGAAGCCCTGAAGTCAATAAAAAAATTATTTCTGTTTATCTTGAAAACGTTGAACTTTCACTTGGTGTTATGCTCAGTATAAATCGATTTCCGATAATAAATTTCTATGATTCCAGTGAACGCGAAAATTTTTATTCTGAATTGCTAAGTCAATCAAAAAAATTTTTACCGCAAAATGACGAAGACCAAACAAAAAGAAATGTTGTCGTTGTCGCCAGTGCCGCCTGTGCAATAGGTAGTGCGGTGGGTAGTACGGTGACATTAAAATCTTCCGGTAGTTTACTTAAAATGTTGCCTTATATTGCTGGAGGTTTTTTTGCTGGGGGTTTTTTTGCAGATAAAATCCGCGATTTTTTTTCACGTGATAAAAAAAATTCACCATCTTATAAAGAAGAAAATTTTCAACCATACGAAGGCAACAAACCTTACGCTTTTATAAGTTACAGTCATAAAGACTCAGAAAGAGTTTTTGAGATTCTCGGTAAACTTCAAGACAAAGGTTTAAGATTTTGGTATGACAAAGGAATAAAAAAAGGCAGTGATTGGTCTGACAATATTGCTGAACATATTCGCGATTGTGAATGTATGCTTGCTTTTCACTCCGAGAACTCCAATACTTCGGAACATTGCAAGGACGAAATTTGTTTTGCAAAATGGCGAGAAATTAACAAAAAAATTTTTTCAGTTTACTTGGAAAAAGTTGAACTTTCTCTCGGTGTTCAAATGGCAATAATTCGTTTCCAAAACCTGAATTTTTATGAATATTTGAAAGATGAGAAGAAATTTTTTGACGAATTGTCAGAATCGCCGTTACTTCAATCCTGTTTTCAATAAAAAATCTACTGAAAAGGAGATGTGAAAAATTTGTTAGAACCTTATGAAGGTAAAGAACCCTACGCTTTTATAAGCTACAGTCATAAAGACTCAGAAAAAGTTTTTGAGATTCTCGGCAAACTTCAAGACAAAGGTTTAAGACTTTGGTATGACAGAGGAATTACATTGGGAAGTGATTGGTCTGATGATATTGCCAACCATATTTGTAATTGTAAATGTATGCTTGCTTTTCATTCCCAAAACTCCGCCAAGTCCAGACATTGTAAAAACGAAATTTATTTTGCTGTAAAAGAGGAAAAAAATATTCTCTCAATTTTCTTGGAAGAAGTTAAACTTGACCCCGGAATCGAAATGCAACTTGCCCCTTATCAAGCAGTGAAATTTTATCAAAATCCTGAAGATTTTTATGACAGACTGTCAAAGTCCGAGTTTCTCGATTCTTGTTATAAAAGATTATATCACAAAATTGAAGGAGAAGTTATTTCTACCAATAACAATGAATCTTCCGAAGAATCATATCAAATACATTTTCCTCAAAATATAAGTAGCAGACTTATTCCAGAAGAAAAAATTGTTCCTGTTATTTTCGTTTTGGATACAAGCGGCTCAATGATCGAAAACGTTAAAAATTTGAGCAAATCAATCGAAGGCATGCTTGAAGAATTGAAGAGACACAGCAATTCCAGTAAGTGGGATGTAAGTTATGGAACTCGGACTGCATATGTAAATTATGAAATTGCTATAATTACTTTCGATTCTGAAGTAAAAATTCTCATGGATTACATTGACGTTGAAAAAATAAATCGTTTACCGATAATTGAAGCCAAAGGAGCTACTGCATTAGGAACAGCATTAAAAACAGTCAAGTATATCATTGAAGATACATCCGTTACTTGGGAAGATCCGAGAATTATTCTTGTGACAGACGGCTATCCGATGGACGAATATAAAAAAATTTTGAATGATTTCATTACCAATGGTCGCTCTGCAAAATGCAAACGGTACGCCATTGGCATTGGTATAGGGAAAAATGTCGATGAGGAAATTTTAAAACAATTTGCCGATAAACCGATATTGACAAAAACAGATTTGGAGTTGGAGCAGTCATTTCAAATTATTACGAATATCATAATTAAAGGAGTTATTTTATGGTAAGCGGCACAATTACACAGCGAATTAACAATGTTCAAAATGATTTGTACGCCGAATTTTGTAATATGTATAGCAACTCAGATTTTGAGCAAAAATATTGCGATTTAGTGAAAGCCGGAAAAACTTCACGTCGCCCCTCCATTCTTGCCGAACTTTATAAAATGTTTACGGCTTGCAGAATTTCTTTTGAAAAAAATAAAGATACTCGTTACTATGGAGCATTGATTCAAAATTTGACTGAAACCAATAAACTGGATTTGCCAAACAAAATTTTAAAGGAACTTTATTGTCGCTACACTTTCTACCCGACACCTAAAGAATATATGTTGCGCATTGTGAATCGCTTGGAAGATAAAGCTGACCATTGGGCAGAAAATTCTTTACGTCTGCGAATATTAAAGCGTTTTATTAAGTATGGAAATTATCTTTCTGATGCCGGATTTCAGGGCAGTAAATTTATTAAAGATTATGTAAAAAATAAAACTGGGAAAAAAAGCAGCGACAAAGAAATTTTGTTGTACCTCGACGATAAAATTTTTGATGTGCTTGAATCAGCTGACAAAGCACAAAAAAAACCACGCGGTAAATATGGAATTTTAAAATTGGCTGATGATTTAGCAGAGGGAAAGTTCAGAGTAGGCGGAGCCACAAAGCAAGGGTTATATATGTTTGCAATGGTTTACAATATGACTTATTCATCGGACGAAAACTCATTGTCATTTAATTTTGCTACCGATATTGAAAAAAATTTATTTCACGATTACTACGCAAATAACTTGATGCGTTTCATAACAGAGGCTTACAGCGGTCAAAGTCGCGAATTTGAAGCTGATCCTTCAGGTCAAGGTATAAATTACAAAAATTTTGCTGAAATAATTTATCTTTATTTCATCGTCAAAAATTGCAAACCGACAGAAAAAATAAAATTTTCCGCTGAAATGATTGAACGTGTGAAAAATAATCCATGCAGCAGAAAAAATTCAAATAACGAACTAAAAACAGAAACAAAATTTTTTAAACAAAGGTCAATCATCGAAGATATTTTTAATTTGAGCGCGGCAAATTTTGAAAAATTTATTTGTGAAAATTATAATTGTGATACTTTTATCGATAATCACGATGTTGGTATTATGCAATTAGAAATTGCACAAAATACGGCATTTAAGAATTACAAGAAAATCTTAAATGATATTGAAGAATTGGGCGTTGATTTGAAAAATTGTAATTACGGCTTATATTTTGCAGATGTCTCTTTACTTGATAATGTTGCTCTTAAAAATTTGATCGGAGAACAGTGCAATGATAATTGCAACAGATTTATTGAATTGTTGCGCAGTATTCATAAATTTCTCGGCGGCTTCATTACAGAAACAAAATCCGAAAGCGAACGTTCGGAAGTTTCAAAAATGAAAAATAGATTTCTCTATATCTCCACACCAAGCGAAATAACGCGAACGACTTTAATTACAGCTTTTTATTATTTTTATAATTGTGCTCACGAAAACGATGAACGCAAAAATTTTGTAGATTTTTTTAAAAATTTTAAATCCGGTATTGATATTTTTTTGGAGTTGTCAAATTATCAACTTTTCAGTGAAAAAAATTTTTTTGATTTGGCGACAGCTTTTTCTTCATATGCTTACATAAATGGCTGATATTAAAAATTTATTTTTGAGAGGTGATTTTATGAAACAGAGACTTTACATCGACAAAAAAATTTTATTGCAGAATGGTTACGAATTTACAACTCAAGCAAAAACTTTTCACGTAATCAGAAAAATAAACGAAGGAGGTTCCGTCGTTTGTTACGAAGGATATTTTAATTCCAGTACAAACGGAATACTTCGTGAATTTTACCCGAGAAATATGGCAGAATTTTTTGAGCGTGACAATGAAAATCAACTTTTTTTAAAAAATGAAGATTCTGCGACAAAAAATATTTTTCAAGAACAGTTGGACAGATATTTACAACCTTATTATATGTTGCGTGAAAAAAGGCTTGAAGATCCTGAAGCGTTAAATTTTTTACCGTCTTTTGAAATTTATTTTGGTGCTACAGACAATGAAAAAAATTCTTTAAAAACCGCTTATATCTGGACTTCTGAACAAAGTGTTGAAACTTTTGAAGAAATTTGCAAAAAAATCCATAACCGCCCAAACTATAAACCGGAAACAAAACTTTTTATTGCGCTTCATGCAATTCGTTCACTGACCAAGTGCATTTGTTCGCTTCACAATGCTGAATTTATTCATCGTGATATTAAGCCGTCAAATTTTGGTTTTAAAAAGCTTAATGGAGAAATATTACCTCAAACAGTTTCGATTTTCGATATAGACACAATTTGCTCAGTTTATGAAGATGTAGAAAATTTTGTAGTCAGTCCGGGATATGTTGAGCCAGAATTTGCTCTTGAGTCAGCAAATAATCTTACAGATATTTATTCAATCGGCGCAACGCTTTTTTCTGCAATAATTGTTCAAGATGCACACGATTTGGATTATACATTTCACGAAAAAGATTACAACGATTTAAAAAATCTTGTGGACAATTCAAAATTGATTACCGCATCAAGAACAAATTCTGCTCCGAAATTAAGGGCAATTCTTACCGAAATTTTGAAAAAAACTTTGTGCCGTCGTGAAAATCGTTTTGAAACTTGTGAGGAACTTTTGGAAAAACTTAATTATGCTTGTTTTTACCTGATGCCTGCAGAATTTGCAGAAAGTTCTTATAAAGCCGAAAAATGGATTTTAAAAGAGGTTGAAAAATCTTTTGACAAAATTAAAGAGAAAAATGTTTTAAGAGCAATTCAATATCATCTCTATGAATATCCGCTCTATAGAACCATGTCTGCCGACGAAAAAATTTTAAACATTTTAATCTTCGGCTTTGGAAATTACGGACAAAAATTTCTTGATGTTTGCTTACAAGTGTCACAAATGGTTGACATAAATGTTAATGCCACCGTTGTCTCTGATGATTTTTCAGACAAGGAAATTTATTTGAATGACCGACCAGCTTTAAAAGATTTTTTTGACATTGATGAGGAAAAAGCGACGTGCGGACAAAGTTATGGGAAAATTTTCTTCAAAGTAAAAACTATTTCAAAAAGTGAAACTGCTGTAAGTTCTGATGCAGTTGATGATGTTATTTTGGAACTTTGCGAAAAAGCCGCTCCGCATTATGTATTCGTTGCATTGGGAAATGATGTACTTAATAAAAAGTCTGCCATCGCTTGTCGAAATGCTTTAAAAGCTTTGGAACTGAAATGCCTTGTAAACTTTGCACAGGAAGAAAATATTAAATCTGTGCCGCGCGGAATTATTCCGATTTGTGTTAATAAAATTGCAAAAAATTCTCCTCTGTATTTTGAAATTGAGAGAATGGCTTTTAATGCTCATCTTGTTTGGGAAAAAAATTTAAACATAGATTACAATGTCACTAGAAAAAATTTCAACGACCCGTACAATCATGATGCCTGTGTTGCAAATGTGCTTTCGATAAAATACAAATTGCACAGCATTGGGATTGATATAAAAAAAATTAGTGACTTTGCCGAAACAGCAAAAATTTTTGTTGAAAAAAATCTTCATAGTGACGGCAAAAAAAATACACCTGAATATAATTTGCGAAATAAACTTATTTTTGTTGAACATAAACGCTGGATAGTAGAAAAAATTTGTAACGGTTGGACAAAAAGAAATTTGGAAGATTGTGCTGATGGAATAACCAAAGACAAAAAACAACGTACTCACATTTGTATTGTGACAAGTCGTGCCGACAGGTTGTTACATGATAATTATCGCGCTGAAGATTGGGACAAAATTTCCCAAAAAGAACTTGAAGATTTTGATGAACTGGACAAAATTTCCGTTCAGCTTCATCAGCAATTTTATCAACAGGCTATGAAAAATAAATCCCACGAAATAATTTCAATGTATAGAATTATCGAAGATATTTCTGCGGAATTTACAAAAAATATGATAGTTCCTATCGCACTCAGTGAATTTAAAGTTTGCTTGCAAGATATTTTTAACGGTGATAGAAATAAAATTAATCTCTATGAAAATTTGAAGTCAGTTTTTAAAAAATCTTTGACACAACTCGATTTAAAATCACAAGAAAACGTCAAAGAAAAACTTCGCGAACTGGAAAATAAAGTTCACCCTGTTCTCAACAGCCTGCAGTACTATGACTATAAACAATATGATGTAGCACTTATTGACAATATCCCCTTTATTCTTACATACTCAACACAAATTACATTGGTTATTCCTTACAGCATTGGAAATAACAGCGAATTTTTTGGTAATGTTGCTTCCGCTACGGTGATAAATCCCGAGAAAATTATTTATTTTGCCTTGTTTGAAAATAAAAGTGAAATTAACCAATTTATAACATCATTGAGCGGGCTAATCAAATATTTTGATCGTAAAAATTTGCGTGCCAACATTGAATTTGTAATTGCGATTAAAAATTCTGCGGAATGTTCACGAATCACAGCAAAAATTTTGGAACTTGAAGCAAAAAAAATTCGACAAGTAAAAGTTTTTCCAATCAATTTGAGAAATAAAATCGGTTTTTTCAAAAATTATTTAAACCTCAAAAGAAAAAACAAAACTTTATTCTTGCTTGAAAAAAATCGTACTTATCTTTCGGGTTTATTGGAAGGAGGAAAATTTTATGAGAATTTTGCCTCGTATGAATTCATTTCGCTAAATTATAAATTTACATCCCTCAATAATTGTGAATTTCTCAACTATATAAATAAACGCCAATTTATTACTGCCAATGATTTGACTGACCTTAATTCTTCAACAGGAAATTTTGGTGAGCAACCGACTTTTTTTGAAGATTATAAAATTTTGTGGAAAAAATACAGTGAAAACAGAAATGTTTGGAAGGAACTTTGCAATTTTCTTGCGGAACATTCAAAAAACAAAGATATTCTTATTAAATTAAAAGGAGCAACAAAATATACCGATTCTGCTCTCGCTAAAGAATATACCTATCTTTTACCGCCGGAATGTTTGAGAACTGTGGAAGATAAAGTACTGAAATTCTTAAAAGCAAAAAATTTCATTCAAGATTATTCTATTCACATGGGAATTGCCAATTCTTTTGAAGTGACAATTAAGGATCGTTTTGGAAATGAATCAGAATACAAAAAACTTTTCGCAAATCCTTATAATCTCTTTCAACCTGATGCAATTCAAATTGCCGCTAAACCTGATGAAGTGTCAGTGATTTTTGACAAATTAACTGTAGAAAATTTTGACTTATCGAAAGTAAATTCCAATTATTTAAATAAATTATTGAAATTATTGGAATTCTTTGCTGAAAAAAAATATTTAACGAACTTAAACATAAAAGATGTATCAAAAATATCGTTTACTTATGCCACGCGTACCATAAAAAACTTATTGACTGTCGCGGGAAAAATTCTTGAAATTTATGTTTGGCATGAAGTTAAAAATTCTGGGTACTTTGATGACGTTATAAGCAATTTTGAATTTAATTGGAATAATTCAGACGTGAAGAACGAAATTGATTGCATTGTTATTAAAAATTTTAAAGTTTTAATTATTGAATGTAAGGCTCGTTCCGACATAAAACAAGAATTTCAACATAAACTTTCAGCAATTTCAACACATTTGGGTATAAATTGTAAGTCTGTACTTATTGCAGATACTCCAAAACTTACTGAAGAACAATTTGAGAGAAGCAATGCCCAGAATAATATTATTGTATGGAAAAAAGAAGAAGTTGATAATATCGCCATTACTTTGAAAAAAATTATCGACGGTAATTACCAATATTTGGGTTGTCAATGTTTTTGAAAAATTTATGCTGTAAAAAATATTTTTGTCCGTACCTCCAAATCTAGATTGGCGATTTGGAGGCACTCGACTATTTTTTTGCAACTCGCCGATAAAAAAATTTTAATCGACCCTGTTTTTTTCTACTATGCGTCGTCGATTTTCAAATCGCGCCTTTGAAGGTAGCAATATTTATTTTGCCGATGATTTTTCCGAAATTGATATTTTGGTATCACTCACGATCATTGGGATCATCTGGACTATCCGACTATTATGAATTTGAAGAAAAAAAACAAAAAAAATTGTTTGTCCGCTTGGAATTGGCGCACATTTTGAAAGTTGGAATTTTCCTGCAGAAAATATTTTGGAGGAAGATTGGGAATGCGTTATTGATTTTAGTGATTGGAAAATTTTTATTTTGCCTTCTCAACATTTTTCCGGCAGATTTTTGAAAAAGAATCCAACTGAATGGTGCAGTTTTGCTTTTGTCACTCGGAATAAAAAAATTTTTACAGTGGCGACGGCGGTATAGCGAACACTTTAAAATTATTGGCGAAAAGTTCGGCGTATTTGAGCATTTTGAAAATGGCAATATAATTTGGCTTTGCGACACAATCTCCCTGAAACTGCACCGGATGAATATATTCACGCTAAAAAAGTTGTGCATTCACGGCGGAAAATTTGCTCTGCTCGTCGCTTGGAACGAAAATTACATTGACTTGAAAAATTTCAGCAAAAATAAAAATTTTGAAATTTTTACTTCCAAAATGGCGAACTTATAAATTTTGACTCTGAAAATCATTTTTCATGGTTTGAGTGAAGCGACCGACCGGTTGGCACCCCCAGCAGGAGGATTTTTTTAATTTCACTACAATTTAAATTTTTCAGTCCGTTGTTTTTCAAGCCGAATTTTTTTACAGTGGGTGAATTTTTTTTGCTTTCCTCCAAAATTTTCCCTTTTTCCACTGCTTTTTTTGCCGCGCCCCCTGCGCGGGTCTCTCCTCCACGAAAGGCAGAATTTTTAGCCGTAAGGCGTTAAAAAATTCGCCTTTCATATAAAGTATATAAAGTATATGGTTTGAGAATTACTTTCATTTGACTCGTGAAGCCGCAATGGGACGCGAAAAAAATGGGGCAATTTTTATATAGGGGTACCGTAACCACCGCAGTAAGGTACCGTAACCACCGCAGTAAGGTACCGTAACCACCGCAGTTAAAAAGTTATAGATTTGTTAAAAAGTATAAAAAAAAGTTATAAAAAAAAAACAGGAAACGGCGTCCTGTTCGATAGTTTTATAATCGTTGAAAAGTCTTTCAGTGCAAAAATGAGTAAATTTATGTGCGCACTTTTTTAAAAAAAGATAGAAATTGAGTAAAATTTGGCGTCCTGACGGGAAAATTCGTAATTTTTAATGAAATTTTGTGAAACAAAATAATCCAGAATTTGAGTGATAGAGTTTCTGACTTCTTGTTTTTGCCTTTTGGTAGCGTCAACAAGTCCGCATTGGCGGTAGAGAGTATCAAAGAGAATGGAATTGTTAAGTTTTTTGACGCGCTTACTACGTTTAGGATCAAGACTGCCTTTGATTTTTAAAATGCGCTCCAACAAGTAAGATTTAAGTTTAAGAGTTTGCTCAGTAGTTTTAATAGGAACGTCAAGAAGATTAGGATTAAAGCGGGAAATTTGGTTTTTCATATTGGCAATGGAAAAAATAATGGGAAAAGAGAGGAAATGAATAGCCACGTCAACGATTCTACCGTTGATAACAGCGGTAATGGTTTCGCTGGGAAGTATTGCGCCAGTGAGAATAATTTTGCCATTGCGGTTAGGCTTGACGCCTAAAGTTTCAGCGTAATTTTGAAACTTAGAGACGAGTTCAGTTAAATCAACAGAAATTTCAGTACGACGGAGTTTGCTAATTCTGTCGATAAGAGCAGCTTGAACGATGGGAGCGAATTTTAATTTATCGCCGCCGCCAATATCGTGAAAAAGTCTGCTGAAAGAAATAGTATGATTACCGGCAAGCTGTTCAGAAATAGCAGTTGAAACAATTAATTTGTCGAAAGGGTCAAGAGGAATATCATTTCCGTTGTCGTCTTTAAGCAATTTCAGAGAGAAAGGAGTTAAAATGTCCAAGTGACGATTTTCAACAATCCCTTCAACGCCTTCTTTTTCAGTGTCAAAAATGACGCTTGAAAGTTTATCAATAGGAATGACAAATTCATTGATTTTTTTAAGTTTAGTTTTAAATATAGTTTGATTTAACATTTTTTTTACTCCTAGCTACAAGTTGCCCGCTATCATTAGATTGATAGTCGGTAAATTCACCGTATTCATCATTAGGCAAGAATAAATCGACGGCAGGATAATATTTGAAACCGATATCGAAATTAGAGCCGAAGCGATTTTTCAAGCAAAGAAGTTGAATAAAACGCGGATTTTCATTTTTAGCAGATTGGATAGATTGGTGATTGCGATCGCCTTGAGTCTCAAGCTGTAAGCCCCAAATAACATCGGCAGAAAATTCCAAAGTACCTGTTTCTTTGAAGGATTCGTAAGAAATATCAGTGTTATAGTTAGCGCGGTTAAGACTGCTGACAATAAGAAAAGTAATGTTAGTTTTACGTCTGCAGTTAATGATGTCGTGAAGAGCAGAATCGATAGCAGTCTTGGGATTATTTCCGTTCATAGCTAAAATTTGAATGTAATCAATGACGACAATGGGAGGACGAGCAAAATTTGAGCAGAAAGATTCAAGGCGAGAAAGCAAGGAAGAAATGTTGACATCGTTTAATTCCCAGATACGGAAATTTTTTAAAGACTCACGCAGGTTTTGTTTAGCTTGCAGATAAAATTTTTCGTGTTCGTAGAAATTGCCGTTAGAAATTTTGGTAGCGGTAAGCGGGTGAAGTCGCAAATTGTCATCAGGATTTATGATAGAGCTGTTGAAGTCGTTAGTTTCAAGTCTGCAAACTTCAAAAGCTAAAAGTTTAGAGAAAAGAAAGCCTGCGGACATTTCGTAAGAACAGAAGATGCAATTTTCGCCTTGCCGAGCCAATTGATGAAGAAGTTGAAGAGCAAAAGAAGTTTTACCGAGAGCTGGAAGACCGCCGATAATGTAAATACCTGGTTGAAAAGAGTGCATTTCATCATCAAGATTAGAAAAACCGGTTTTGCGATTGGCGAATTTTTTATTGTCGTCAATAAAATTTTGAAAATGAATATCCAAATAATCAGTAGCATTTAAGCCGAATAATTCTTTTTCTTTGTCGTGTTGTATATTTTGAAATTCAGTTTGTGCATGTGCTATAGCGTCATTAACAATATTGGCAAGTTTAAAAGTGCCGTTATTAGTGTTTAAAATGTCATTAAGGTCTTTGTCGGGCGTTTTGGTAATATCAACTATGCAAGCGTCGAAAGACGCATTTTTGAGGCTTTTAAGCAGGTTTTCGGCGGCTTTTTGTCCCGCGCCGTTAGAATCATTATCGAAAGCAATGGCAACGGGAATTTTTTGAGGGAAAAGGGCACAAATTTTCTTGAATATCAGTTCAATATTAGGAGTACCGTTTGCGGCAAAAATGGCAAAGTCTAAATTAAGCCCGCATGCTTGAAGAATACTAGCACCGTTAATACTTCCTTCCACTGTAAGGATAAATTTAGGATTTTTGGGAAGGAAAATAGTAGAAGAGCCGGAAGGTTTAAGATTAGATTTAGAGTTGCCGTTTACTTGTCGAGCGAGCAAGCCGCCATTGTCATTGGGGATAAGAATAGCGGGAAAAGAGAAATTATTGTTGGTATGTTTGTAGTTTTCGCAGTATTCCCAATGAAGAAAATTTAAAACATCATAAGATAAACCGCGCCAAGTGCCGCCTTGACGATCAAGAAAATCTTTGAGTTTGCCATGAGATTGAGAGAGGAAGTTAGCGGCGGCGTTTTTTTGCTTTAAAGTTTCGGCGTCGATAGTTTTTTTGTCGTGAGAAAGTTTAATTTCATCAGAAGATAAAGAAGTTTCATTTGAGAAGTTAAGTTGAATATTTTCGATTTCGCAGAGTTTTTTAACGGCGTCGGGAAAGTTAGAAATATCAAAGCCGTAATGGAAGGCGGCAACGTCAATGTAGGAAAAGGCTTTACCGCATTTACCACAAAGGAGGCGAGTACCGTCATTAGAGAGAGACGCGCCGGTACCGTCATTGCCGGAACCATTTCCACAGCCGATACATTTAAAACCGCGCTTGACAGGTTGAAGCCAATTAGTAGGGATGCTACGGTTTTTAAAATTATCAACAGCTTGAGAAAAGGTCATTGAAAAAACTCCTTTCATTGTTTATAATCAACGTGCAATTATTATTAAAAGATGTATTTCAGATGTATTTCTATTGAAATTGTCCGTAAAGGCGGGCTTTTATTTTTTTTGAACATAATCGAACCTCCAAAAGAAAAGACGACAAACACAATGTGAATGTCGTCTTCCTTAAAATCCAGAATCGAAGTTGAAATAACAACGATACTAATATATAATACGGCTTAATAATTAAAAGAAAAAATAAAAGAAGCCGGTAAAATCGAAAAGCCTACGGGATTTCAAGTGAATCTAGACCATTCACGAGAACTGCTCTGCAATGTTTGACAGACGTTGCAGAGCCTTTTTGCATTCAAGCAAAAATTTCATTGTTTGTATTTTACACAGTATAGATAAAAATTTCAAGAATTTAATTTTGACGTAAATATGATTTTAGACGGGAAATGGGAAATTGAGGGAATTTGTTTTTCCATTCGTCAAAATTTAGTACAAATAATTCATCAATCATGGTTTCAGAAAAATTTTCGTGTGATTGTAATTTGAAAGGCAATCTATCTTTTAGGCGATTTCGCAGAGCCTTTCGCAGAACACTATCGCCGTTGTAAGTTTCGATAAGATAAATGTAGACTTTGCGTTTATTGTAAGTTTTGTTTAGTCCGCGCGCATAATGAAAACTGTCAAAATATTTATGAGCCACTTCTCTAAGTCTTTCGGGGTCAAGAGGATTAAAAGACTTTGGATCATCAACGCCGAGAAAATTGGAATTTTTATATTCTACAAAGAAGATAGAATTTTTATATTCAGCAATAAAATCCACGTCAAAAAGTACGCCGTCTTTAACTATGCTGAAAATTTTATTCAGTTGGTCGGTAGCCCAATCAGCATTGGATAAATCAATTTGACAAGTTTGATTTTCATCAATAAAAATTAGCGACATATTAATCACCTAAATCCAGATTATAAACTTCTTCCAAAAGTTGATTGAAGACTTTGATAATTGCATTATGCTTGAGTGCGGCAAAATTTTTGTTAGATTCGCATTGTACAGAATTATCATCTTTATATAATCCGTGAAACATGATGGAGTCGGATTCTAATGCTCGTACATTAAAATATTTGGCAAAGATGTAATTGTGAGTACTGAGAAAAATTTGTACACCGTGACGTGAAAGTTCTAACAGGCATTCTACCAAGTTAGGAATAAATGCGGGATTTAAGTTTGCTTCCGGCTCATCCCAAATCAGAATAGAATCTGAATTAATACTTTCGTTCATTAAGAGTTGCCAAAGTAAGCCAATTTTTTTAAAACCTTCAGCTTCAACAGCAAAATTGATTTTACGACCGTCTTTTTTGAGAATGAAAAATTCCTCATTTTCGCTAATGACAGTTCCATCAATCATTTCTTCAAGAATGGGTAAAATAGAAATGGCGAGTTCAGGAGTTTGCCGAAGTGTCCACTGATTAGCTTTACTGATGACATCAAGAAGAGTTTTATCAAAAGGAAATTCCCTATATTTATCAGCCATTGCCAAAAGTCCTTTTGAATGAGTTAGCATATCTTTTGAAGGAATAAACGTAGCTGAAAAAGTTACATTTTGAGGAAAATGTATTTGATATGATTCTTCGGAAGATTCATTGTTATTGGTAGAAATATTTTCCGTAGAATTATTATTTACGATTCTGAGAGTGTCAAAAGTTAGAGAAACAGCGATAACTTCCTTATTACTACTGTCGGTTTTTAAAGTTATATCTATGGTTCGATTATTTTTATTTTTAGCCAAAATGACAGAATCATAATTTTTAAAACATTTTTTCAAAGTGTCAGCATCTTTGCCATTCTTGCTGACTTCGCAAGTAGTGTAAATAGCTTTGAGTAAATGAGTTTTGCCAGTTCCATTTTCTCCAATGAAAATATTTATCTGATTAGAGGTGTCGATAGATAAATTTTCAAACACAGTGAAATTTTTTAATTCTACAGAATTTACAATCATACTATCACCTGTTTTAAAAAATATTTCCTTTAATTTCACACAAAAGATTAAATTTATTATAACACAAAAATTTTAATTTGACCCATTGTGAGGGTACATCAAAAAATTAAAGATTTAATGTGCAAATTTCGCATTATGAATAAACAGAGATTAAAAGCAAGAAATTTGGTTAAAATCCT
>CAJOGS010000014.1 GCA_905234045.1 uncultured Selenomonadaceae bacterium
AAAAATTCCTCAGGCTGTGCAACTTTCTAAATTTCTTCGCACGGAAATTAATTTAATCGACGGCTTGAAAACTTTCGACGCGGTTAAAAATTTTCAGTTAGATTTAACCAAAGTTACAGTGAATGTTGAAAATTTGGGAATTACCGGCATTGACGCAGAAAATATTTTGCGCCATAAATTTAAAATTCAGTGCGAACTTTCCGACGCCGCAAATTTGCTTTTCATTATTTCTTATGCCGACACTTGTGCAACGATTCAAAAATTAATTGACGCGCTAAAAAAATTTGCCGAACGAAAAAATTTTTTCAAAAATAAAAATTTAGTTGCCGCGCCGTCTGAAATAAAAAAATCTCAAATTTCACCGCGTGAAGTTTTTTTCTCTAATGCCGAAAGTGTTGCACTTGAAAAATCTGTCGGCAAAATTTGCGCGGAAGAAGTTACTTTTTACCCGCCCGGTATTCCGATTCTGAATCCCGGCGAAATTATCACCGCTGAAATTATCGACTTCATCAAGACACAAAAAAATATCGGCGTGCGAATTATCGGCGCGGCTGATTCCAATCTTGATACCGTTAAAATTTTTGAAACTTAAAAATTTTTACCGGAAATGCGCCGTGAAAGCCCATTGCTAAAAGAGCGCGCCACACCGCGCAAGCTATGGGGATGAAACGGCGCGAAAAAAACTTGCCAAAAATAAATCGTTCTTATATAATTCTTTTGGATTTATAGTTCATATAGGGTTGGGGCATCGACCCTTGCAGGAGACCGAGTAAGACTTAATTTTTTAAGCATTGGTTTATGATAGCAGAATCTCCCGCCTTTAGGCGTGGGGAGTATGTCAATGATGATTAAATTTGCCGAATTTATATAAAAAACTGCCGCAAAAAAGCAAAAAATTTTGGACGTGGCAGGATTTTTTTTTTTAACATTGAATGAAAAATGATAACGCAGTATTAATTTAGTTTAGTTATTTTAAGGCGGCAGGTCGTGGAATTATAAAATAACCTCGACGGCAAGGGAGGTTGCTATTTTGGAGAAATCTACAGTAATAGGTCTAGTTGCGGGCGTTATTTCGGTATTCGTCGGCATGATTTTGAAAGGTGCTCCGCTCAGCGCGTTAAACAATCCGGCGGCATTCTTAATTATTATAGGTGGTACAGTTTCCTGCTTGTTTAATGCTTTTCCAATGGAAATAATGGCGAAAGTACCGGCACTTTTCAAAATCCTGTTTCGCGCAGAAGCCGAAGGCGGTAAAGTTGAAATGGTAAAACTTTTTGTAGAACTTTCGCAGTTGGCGCGTCGTGAAGGTATTTTGGCACTTGAAGGAAAGGTACAGGAAATTGAAGATCCATTTTTCAAAAACGGCTTGAGCATGGTTATTGACGGCATGGATCCTGATTTTGTAAGCGATGTTTTGGACGCTGAACTGACAGTTATGGAAGAAAGACATTCAGAGGCGCGTTCAGTCTTTACGCAAGCCGGAACTTACGCGCCGACACTGGGCGTTTTGGGCGCGGTTGTCGGTCTTATCGCATCACTCGGTAACTTAAATGATATTGATAAACTCGGTCACTCAATCGCGGCGGCGTTCGTTGCTACGATTCTCGGTATTTTTACAGGCTACGTTCTCTGGTTGCCGTTTGCAAACAAATTGAAAGTTAAATCCGCCAACGAAATTGCCCATAAGCGTATGATTATCGAAGGCATTTTGTCATTACAAGCCGGCGATTCTCCTACCGCTATTCAAGCAAAATTAATGGTATTTATTCCGCAAAGTGAACGCGGAGAATTGGCTGAAGAAGGCGCATAATAGTTTGGTAGTTGAGTAGTTCGATAGTGGGATAGTTGATAGCTATAACACTATAGCACTACACCACTACAAAACTACAACACTACAAAGGAGAAATTGCTAATGGCAAAGAAAAAACACGGAAAAAAACACGAAGAAGAAGCCAGCGAGGCTTGGTTATTGCCATATTCAGACTTAATGACGCTGTTGCTTGCGTTGTTTATAGCCTTGTTTGCAATTTCGCAGACAGACCAAAATAAATTGCAGGCGTTGGCGCAAGCGTTTACAGCGGCGTTTAATACAGGCGGACCTTCATTCTTCGATCAAGCGGGACCAAATGTCAGTATGCAACGTCAAGTAATGTCAAATGAAGATCAAGGCAACGATTCCTATATTCAACAACAACAGGAAGCCGCTTATATGCAGGAAAATGAATCGTTGGAAGATTTGCAAGCGCAACTTGACGCCTACATTAAAGAAAACGAATTGGAAGGCGAATTGACAACCCAACTTGAAGAAGAAGGCTTGATGATTCGTATCAAAGAACGCGCTTTATTCCCGTCCGGCTCGGCTGATTTAGTTCCCGAATCTCAAAGAATAGGACCAATAGTTGCAGGACTTTTGGCGGCAGTACCTGAAAGAGTTTTGATTTCCGGACACACCGACACCGACCCTATCGCTACCGCGCAATTTCCCTCAAACTGGGAATTAAGTTCTGTCCGTGCAATGACTTTTATGAAATATCTTTTGGCGATTAACGAAAATTTAAATCCTGCGCGTTTTTCGGCGATTGGTTACGGCGAATACCGCCCCATTGCGCCAAATGATACGCCGGAAAATAAACAGAAAAATCGCCGCGTTGAAATTCTTATTGCGCGTACTCTGTCATTCAATCCCAATGGCAGTTATTCCAATCAAAGTGACGTGGATTTAGTGGCAAAATGATTATCGGAATTGGAAACGACATTATAGAAATTGAGCGAGTGCGTCGCGCTGTAAGCAGTGAACATTTTAAATCAAAAGTTTTTACAATAAACGAACAAAATTATTGCGAAAGTCGCGGAGTACAATCCGCCGTCTCCTACGCTGCAAGATTTGCCGCTAAGGAGGCTTTTTTTAAGGCATTGGGCACCGGTATTTTTACCGCTTTAACCAATGTTGAAATTTTGAACAATGATTCAGGACAACCGCAAATTTTTTTATACGGCACGGCTAAAGATTTTGCAGAAAAATTACACGTCAAAAAAATTTTTGTCAGTTTGAGCCACTGCCACGAATACGCAACGGCTTTTGCAGTTTTGGAAAATTAATCAGCTGATATTCACCACGCACCGAAAATCTAAAATCATATTAAATAATAAAAATTTAAAATTTGGAGGATAAAAAATGTTAAAAAAATTCCTTGTACTACTACTTATTTTTTGTACGATTTTAACTGCGAAAGTTTCAGCGGCAGAATTTGAAATGGTATCATATTCCGCACTTGTAAAATTGCAATGGCTGTCTTACAGCGGACAACCTGAAGCGAAAAAAATTCTTAAGGCGTTGGGACAAGCCAACCTTTACGACGATAAAAATCTTGCCGACTATGAACGCCTTGAAAAAGTGAACAGCATTTTTCAAGAATTGAATTACGCGGCAACCGTCGAATATGTTCAGAAAAACGGCTACCAAAATATAATGGATATTGGCGGCGGATTTACACCCCGCGCAGTTGTTTTCGCACGTGAAGGCAGAAAATATATCGGCGCGGAATTGGCGGCGGTTGCAGTTACTGCCGCCGAAATTATTCCCAAAGTTATAGGACCGAATTACAGTCAAGATGTTTTTTATGATGAAGTTTTGGTTGAAGACAGAGAGGCAATGCACGGCACTGCTGATGAATTTAACGGCAAAATTTGCATTATCGAAAATGGCTTGATGATTTATTTGACTGAAGAACGCACGCACGAAATGTTTAAATTGGTTAAAGAAATTTTGCAGAAACACGGCGGTTGCTTTATTACTACTGACTTTGTGACGAAGGATTATTTTAAAGAAATAGCCTCTGCGATTTATGGCGAAGATCAGGCGCAGTTGCTTTACGATGAAACTAAAGTAATGTACGAGCAACTTTTTGACAATAAAATTTCTGACAACACATTTAAAAATCAAGATGAGGCGTTAAAATTTCTTGCCGCGCATGGCTTGAGAGTTACTCCCGTGCCGCTTTTGATTGATAATTCAAGTCTCCATTGCACAAAATCGCTTAATCCTCAACAACTTGAAAAAATCCATAACCTTACCAAAAAACATTATTTGTGGGTCATTACTGCTGAGTAGTGTTGTAGTGTGATGGTGGTATAGTGTGTTAGTGTTATAGTGTTATAGCTATCCAACTATTCAACTATTCAACTATCTAACTATCCCACTATTACACTATCAAACTATCGAACTATCGCACTATCAAACTATCGAACTATCCCACTATTACACTATCAAACTATCACACTATCCAACTATCACACTAAAAAGCGACTGAAAGGAGCTTTTTCAATGAAAGTTGCAATGGCGAAACAAATGCACGAAATTGACGACGCCGCAATAAATCAGTATGGCTTGCCGGAAATTGCATTAATGGAAAGCGCAGGACACCGCGTATTTGAGGAGACTTTTAAAACTTTTGGAAGTGTCGAAAATAAAAGTATTTGCGTATTGGCGGGCAGCGGCAACAACGGCGGCGACGCGCTTGTTACTGCAAGATATTTATTCAATCACGGCGCAAAGGTTAAAGTTTTTCTGACAGGCAATAAAACTCATCGCACAGATTCTTTTAACGTTCAGATGAAAATTCTGCGCGAAATGGGAGTAGAGATTTTGACGCTTGAAACTGACAGATCATGGGAACGCTTGCAAGTTGCGTTGAAATTTACTGATGCAATTATCGACGGCATTTTAGGCACAGGATTTTCAGGCGAAATAAGAGAGTCCGCACTTCGATTAATAAAAATTATTAACGCGGTCGGCAAAAAAGTTATTTCTGTCGATATACCTTCAGGCGTGGCGTCAGATACAGGCGCGGTTGATGAAACGGCGATTAATGCCGCTTGCACTGTTGCGCTCGGATTACCGAAACCGGGACATTTTATTTGCCCTGGCGCAAATTACGTCGGCAAATTGATTGTTGACAATATCGGATTGCCCGGCGATTTACTTAATGAAGATATTCACCAAACGCTGATTGATGACGAATTTGCAAAAACTTTATTGCCGATGCGGGCGCGGGACGTTCACAAAGGCAGTTGCGGCAAAATTTTGGTTGTCGCAGGTTCACGCGGTATGACAGGCGCGGCTTGCCTTGCGTCAATGGCGGCTTTAAAAGCGGGCGCGGGTATTGTTACTCTGGCAGTTCCCGAAAGTTTAAACGATTTGTACGAAGTGAAATTAACTGAAGTAATGACTGCGCCGCTTCCGGAAAATAAAAGCGGCATTATCGGCGGGAAAAAAGCGTTGGAAAATCTTTTGCAAATGGCTGAGAATTTCGACGCGGTTTTAATTGGCAGCGGCTTGGGACGTGATGCCGAAACTTTGGAACTTGTCAAAAAATTTGTCTGTACGATTGACAAGCCGCTGATTTTGGACGCGGACGCCATTTTTGCCTTTAACGGCAGTGTCAAAGATTTAAAGAAATGCAAACAAATTCCTATTTTGACGCCGCATTTGGGCGAACTTGCCGCGCTTTTAAATTCGTCGGTTGAAGAATTGCGAAAAAATTTAATTTTGAATGTACAGAAAATCGCGCAGGATTACCGCGCAATTATCGTTGCCAAAAGTGAATGTACCGTTATTTCATATCCGAACGGCGAAATTTTTATTTCGGCACTCGGAAATAACGGAATGGCAACGGCGGGAAGTGGTGACGTTTTGGCGGGAACCGTCGCAGGTTTAATAAAACAAACGCCCTTTGCCCCGCTTGCAGGCGTTTATTTGCACGGCACGGCGGGAAATTTCGCCGCTGAAAAAAATAGCGAAGGGCTTACCGCGTCAGATATTCTTGAAAATTTACCGCTCGCAATAAAAAAAATCCGAACATTACAAAATTTTTAGGGGTGTGAAAAATGGCAGTTGACAAAGATTTATTTTTGTATGATCTAGCCGTTGTGGCGATTATGAAAAATGAAACTCCCTATGTTAAAGAGTGGCTTGACTATCACATTTTGGCGGGCGTAGATCATTTTTATATTTATGATAATGAAACTACCGACAATTTCAAGGAAGTTTTGCAGCCGTACATTGACGCGGGAATTGTAACTTACAAATTTTATCCCGGTGCCGGCAAACAGGTCAGGGCGTATAATGACGCCTTTAAAAATTACAAATTTTTTTGTCGGTATATGTTTTTTATTGACGCAGATGAATTTATTTTCCCGCAAAATAATAAATCCGTTGTCGAAGTTGCAGATGAAATTTTTAATACAAAGAAAAATTTAGGCGGCGTTGAAGTTAATTGGATTATGTACGATTCAAATAATTTGGAAGAAGCCGACTATTCAAAAGGCGTTTTGGAAAGATTCACGCGCCGCGCCGCTGAAGTTTCAGACGGCGTTAAAACTATCTCCAATCCGCGTAAAATTAATTATATTGCCTCAATGCATTACTTTGAATATTATGCCGGCGTCTCTGAAATTCTCGCCGACGGTTCTCAAAATCCCAAAGGCGTTTCCGATAAAATTGTAGTTAATCATTATTGGTCAAAATCGAAGGAAGAATTTTTGAAAAAAATCAAACGCGGTAATGCTGAACTTTACAGTGCGCCGCATCTTACTATTGAAAGTTGGAGACTCAATAACCAAAATGATTTTTTTGACGACGGAATTTTAAAATATCGTGACGAACGCAAAAAAATTTGTGACGGCAAAGGTAAACAAATTGACTATGAAAAATTGGTAAACGCGCTGATTAAAAATCTTGCGCCAATTTTGTCAGGAAAAGCAACGCCTGAATTTTTTGAAGGCAAAATGGAAACATTTTTGACTTGCCGCGCTTTGGCAACTTTTCTTAAAGAAACTGTTTTAGGCAATGAACGCGGCGAACTCGTCGAAAAAGCGGCGTTGCAAGCGATTTACCAAACGTCTCTTTCAAAATTAACTTCAGATGATGTCGGCTTGTTTATTAGTGAACTTCCAAATATTTTGCAGTTGAATTATCCCGAAGTAAAAGAAATTCTTCATATTTCTCAGAATATCGTTGAGAAAATGAAAGACGAAATAAATTTACAGATGGACAGTTTCGGTAAATCGGGGTTATGGCGAGATTTTAACGACGCCGATAATTTACTGAGAATGTTGCAAGTTTTTGACAGCTACAGCCATAAATAGGAGGTAAATTTTATGGCAATCGACAAAGATTTATTTCTGTACGATTTAGCAGTGGTGGCGATTATGAAAAATGAAGCTCCCTATGTTAAAGAGTGGCTTGACTATCACATTTTGGCGGGCGTAGATCATTTTTATATTTTTGACAATGAAAGTCCCGACAATTTCAAGGAAGTTTTGCAGCCGTACATTGACGCGGGAATTGTAACTTACAAATTTTATCCCGGCACGGGCAGACAGATTGAGGCGTATACAGAGGCTTTTAAAGCGTACAGATTTTTTTGCCGGTATATGGCTTTCATTGACGCAGATGAATTTATTTTCCCGCAAAATAATAAATCCATTGTCGAAGTTGCAGATGAAATTTTAAAAGAAAATCCAACGTCAAGCAGTCTTTTAGTCAGCTGGATTATGTACGGTTCAAACAATTTGGAAAAAGCCGACTATTCAAAAGGCGTTTTGGAAAGATTTACCCGCCGTTCAAAAAAATTAGAAATGACTGTAAAGACAATCGCCGATCCGAGAAAAATTTTTTATATGACGACGCCGCATTATTTTAATTATTTTTTGGGCTATAACAATTTCGGCGAACGAACTCCGGAAGAAAAACGCGGTCTTGCAGAAAAAATTTTTATCAATCACTACAGATTAAAATCACGGGAAGAATTTTTGAACAAAAACAATAAATTTGTCGGCGATGTTGCTTACGGAAACAAAGATTACTACAATGCAAATAAATTTACCCACGAAAAAAATAACGAGGTTTTTGACGACAGAATTTTAAAATATCGTAACGAACGCAAAAAAAATTATGGCGGCAATGTGCGCCAAATTGATTATCGAAAATTGGAAAACGCGCTGATTAAAAATCTTTCTCCGATATTTGAAAAAAAATTAAGCCACGAATTTTTTGAAGATCAAATGGAAACATTTTTAGTTTGCAGGGCGTTGGCTCAATATTTAGACGAAAAATCTTTTGACAAGCAAAATATTTCAATTATCGAAAATGCGGCGTTGAATGCAATTAATATTACTCTGCAAACAGATATTGATATTGCTGATGTTGAAATTTTTTTGAGCGAACTGCCAAATATTTTGCCGAGAAATTATCCTGTAGTCAAAAATATTCGTGAATCCACTTTAGAAATTATCCCAAAAATAAAAAATGTTTTCAAAATGTTGATTAATGAAGACAAGAAAAGAAGTCTTTGGCGCAATTTTTATTATTACGACAGTATTTTAAGTCTTTTAAAAGGCTTTGAAACTTACCATAAATAGGGAGGCGTTTATTTTGACGAAAAAAATTTTGGCGGGAATATTGGCGGGCGCAATGGCTTTTTGCAGTTTCGGTAATTTTGAAGTGCAAGCCGCAACGCGCGCAGAAGTTGCCGCAATTCAAGTTAAAACTGCAGACGATTTTAAATATTGGAATGACGATTCACAGATAAAACAAAAAATTATTAATTTTGTCGAAGACGTTACAAATCCTTACAGCCCAAATTTTATTCCTGTTGAAGACAGAATTGCTACTTTCGACATGGACGGTACTTTCTATTGTGAAACTGCGCCGTTGTATTTTCAAGAGACAATGTTTTTATATCGTGTCCTTGAAGATAAAGACTATCAGGCACCGAAAAAAATTGTAAAATTGGCGGAAAAAATCAAGCCGAAAATTTACAACAAAACAAATGATATGACACCTGCCGAAAAGAAAATGTTATTTCAACAGTTGACAAAGGCTTATGAAGGTATGACGCCGGAAGAATATCGCGCCTACGTCAGAAAATTTATGGAAACGAATGAAACAGGCTTAACGAATTTGAAACGCGGCGAAGCGTTTTATTTGCCGATGGTTGAAGTAATTTCATATCTCGGCAACAACGGTTTTGCAGTTTATATTGATTCGGCTTGCGGCGTCGATACAACGCGCGAACTTGTTACCGGCGTCATTCCGATTCAATATGACAGAATTATTGCCTCTGATTTTGTTTACACTTCAACGAATATGGGCAAAGATAAACCGGACGGGCATTTTTACGACAGATACAAAGAAAAAATTGTTATTTCCGGCGAAACTTTGATTGAAAACGGCAAGACCAGAAAAATTTTCTCAATTCTGAATCAGATTGGCAAGAAACCTGTATTGGCGTTTGGAAATTCAATGGGCGACAGCGGTATGTTGGAATACACTTTGCAAAACAACAAATACAGAAGTGAGGCTTTTTATGTCCTCTGTGATGACACTGAAAGGGAACTCGGCAACCTTGAACGCGCCAAAAAAGATAAAGCAACTGCCGATAAACGCGGCTGGAATACAATTTCAATGCGTAATGATTGGAAAACGATTTACGGCGATAATGTTTTAAGAGTTAAGTAATAATACTGTAGGAAAAAATTTTTTATAAGGGGAGAAATAAATTATTATGAAGAAAAAATTTTTGGCAGGAATATTGGCGGGCGCAATGGCTTTTTGCAGTTTCGCTAATTTTGAAGCAGAGGCAGCAACGCGCGCAGAAATTTCTGCAATTAAAGTCAGTAAAAGCGGCAATTTTAAATATTGGAACAAAGACGCCGCCTCAATTAACGCGCTTAAAGATTACATGAAAGATATTACGAAAAAAGGCAGTAAAAATTATATCCCCGTCGAAGACAGAATTGCAGTTTTTGATATGGACGGCACTTTCCTTTGTGAAACTGCGCCGAATTATTTTGATCATATGCTTTTCGTTTATCGTGCGGCGAAAGATCCAAATTATAATCCGCCTGCTAATGAAAGAGAATTTGCAAAGGCTCTTGATGATTCAATTCATGGCAAAAGTGATGTTAAACTTGAAAGCACTGCCCCGCATCAAGCTGCAGTTTTTTCGGGAATGACATTAAAAGAACTTGATGACTACGTCAAAGATTTTATGAAAACGCCGGTTGAAGGTTTAAGCAATTTAAAATGGGGCGAATCTTTATATTTGCCGATGGTTGAAGTTATAAAATATCTGCAAGCGAACGATTTTAAAGTTTATGTAGTTTCCGGCACTGACCGCGCAATAGTCAGAGTTTTAGCTTGTGATGTCTTGAACATTCCGACGAATCAAATTATTGGTACTGATGTAAAAATAAAATCGAACAATCAAGGCGACAAAGACGGGCTTAAATATACTTTTGTAAAAGGCGATTATCTGATTCGCGGCGAATTGGTGCAAAAAGATTTACAGATGAACAAGGTTTATATGATTGCGCGTGAAATTGGCAAACAACCTGTATTGGCGTTTGGCAATTCAAGCGGCGATGCAAGTATGCTTAACTACACGATTAACGACAACAAATATAAAGCGTTGGGATTTTTTGTAATTTGTGATGATACCGACAGAGAATTTGGAAAACCTAAACGCGCAGTAAGTGATACAAATCTTGCAAATAACAGCGGCTGGATTCCGATTTCAATGAGAGATGATTGGAAAACAATTTACGGCGATAACGTTGTTAAGGAATAGTGGTTAGTGGTTAGTTGCTACGCAGTGTTGAAAAATGCTATTTTTATTGATTAAATTTAGTTACTGATATTTTTTATTTTTAAATGTACTTTTTCTTTGTCTTGTCAAAGAGCAAACGCTCCTACTCGTCGCATTTGCAAGTACCAAAAAGAAAGCCGCTTTTTGCGCGTCCTGCGCGGCCTGCGCGGCATCGTAGTTCTTCGTGCTTAGTCAGCTTTTTCTACTACAACACTACCCCACTACCACACTACAAACGCTTGACAGTCTGAATTTGACGCAATAAAATTAGCGAATACCATAGAAAGGAAGTTTTTTAATTGGAAATTAAATTTGAAAAGGCAACCACTCTGAAAGAAAAACCTGACGTTTCTAAAATTGGTTTTGGTACACATTTTACTGATTATATGTTTGAAATGGACTACAATCCTACCGACGGTTGGCACGATCCGCGCATTGTTCCTTACCGTGATATTTTGGTTAGTCCTGCGAATACAACTTTGCACTATGGACAGGCGATTTTTGACGGCTTGAAAGCATACAAGCACGGCGATAAACCTGTTATTTTCCGCGCAAGCACTCACCTTCAGCGCGTTAATGTCTCGGCGAAAATTCTTGATATCCCCGAGGTTCCATTTGATGTTATGTTGGCGGGCTTGAAAAAATTAATTTACATTGAAAAAGATTGGATACCGACAGGCAAAGGGCAAAGTTTGTATATTCGCCCGTTCATTTTCGCAACTGATCCATATTTGGGCGTAAAAGTTGCGAAGACTTACAAATTTATGATAATTCTTTCGCCGGTTGCGGCTTACTACGCGCACGGATTCGCACCTGTAAAAATTATGGTTGAATCTGAATATGTTCGCGCAGTACGCGGCGGCTTGGGCGCGGCTAAAACTCCTGCAAACTACGCGGCAAGCCTCCATGCAGGACTTGTTGCACATGATAAAGGCTACGATCAAGTTCTTTGGCTTGACGGCGTGGAAAGAAAATATATTGAAGAAGTCGGCTCGATGAATATTCTTTTCAAGATTAACGGCGAAGTTATTACACCGTCACCGAAACTTCAGACTTCGATTTTGGACGGCATTACACACCGCACGGTTTTGGAAATTGCGAAAGATTGGGGAATCCCTGCAGTTGAGCGCAAAATTTCCATTGATGAAGTTATTCAAGCATACGAAGACGGCACACTCGAAGAAGTTTTCGGCAGCGGCACGGCGGCTGTAATTTCCCCTGTAGGCGTCCTTGAATATAAAGGCAAAGAATATGTCATTAACGGCGGCAAAGTCGGCGAATTTACCCAAAAAATGTACGACTATATCGAAGGTATTCACATGGGCGAAATTGAAGACAAATTCGGTTATATCGAAGTTGCCGAATAAAAGGGACTAAGGGCTAGGAGTTAGGGACTAGGGAATTTCCCTTTTTCCTGACTCTTTTTTGTTAGGAGGAATTTTTTTGAAATATTTTTCGGCAATATTGGCGGCAATAATGTTATTTTTCAATTCGACGGCGGACGCCAAATTTAAATTGCCCGCGCCGTATCCTACAACCGAATTTGAAAAAATGGAATATCCGCCGGTTTATCCGACGTATTCTTGGGAACCGTTGGCGAACACGGAATTTTATTTGGTGCAAGTTTTGGACGAAGACGGCAAAGTTATTAGAGAATTGCTGAATAAAGAGGCTTTAAACCGCGTCACAGATTGGGAACCGTTCAATCAGATTGGAAAATTTTATTGGCGCGTTTGCGTTGTTGACAAAAATAAAAAGCAACTCAGCGATTGGTCAGAATCGAAAATTATTAATGTAACCGCGCCTGTAGCATTTGCGGCACTCGGTGACAGCATAACGCACGGCGGCGCAAGTTTTATCCCTGCGGGGCAACTTTCCTGCCAATGGGAAACTTATTGCCAATATCTGATAAAAAATATCGGACGAAGTGGCGATACAACCGAAATGATGATTAAACGCTTTGAAAGTGACGTGTTGCCTTTTCAGCCGAAAGTTTTGCTGATTATGGGCGGCGTCAATGATATCAGAATCGGCTCAAATGCTGATGATGTTATCAAAAATTTAAAAATCCTGCGCGAAAAATGCACGGCTAATGATATTTTGCCGGTTTTTCTGACACTTACTCCAATGAATGATGAACTTATGACGCGGGTAGGGATTCCATTTGCAAAAAATTGGTTGACTGAACAGAAAAAAATTAACGAATGGATTTTGAAAAATAACGGCGTTGACGTAACCGAAAGACTTGTAGACGCGGACGGCACACTCCGCGCAACATTGACGCCGGACGGCTTGCATCCTGATATGCGCGGCAAAATGTTTATCGGCAAGGCTGTTGAAAAAGCTCTGGCAGAAAAATATTTTAATTTTATTTATGGTGTAAAGGAGTGGTAACTTGTACGAACTTACTGTAAAATCGGAATTTGAGGCGGCGCATTTTATAAAAAATTATCAAGGCAAATGTGCGCGTCTTCACGGTCATAATTGGATAATTGAGGCGGTCGCGCAGGGGACGCAGTTAAACGAACTTGGAATTTTGATAGACTTCAAAATTTTTAAATCCGAATTGAATAAAATTTTGGACGAATTGGATCACCAATATTTGAATGAATTGGAAATGTTCGCCGAAAAAAATCCTACAGCCGAAAATATTGCAAAAGAAATTTTTAATAAATTTTCTAGTTCAGAAATTTTTACGGGAACAACGAAATTGACGGCGATTAAAGTTTACGAAACGCCAAAATCTTGCGTAACTTATTATCCTGATTGAATATTTTTATAAGTTGAAAAAATTTTAAAGGCGGTGAAAAATTTGGCAAAACATATAATGTTGGCGTTTGTCAGCATGGTAACCAATATTAATGATCCGGTACAATATGATAATCTTCAAGGCGCAAGTTATTCGGCAATACAAACAAATGAATCAGCGATTGTTTATGTTCAACGTAAGTTAGAAAAAGAATCCCACTCCAAATTGGCGAAAATTTTTTTAATTGTCAGCGACACAGTTTATAAGACGATACTTGACAGAAATAAAAACGCGGTTGAAACTGAATTTGGAGTTACAACGCATTTGGATTTTTTAAAGCAACGTCTGATAAAAGAATATCCCGATCTAAAAGATAAATTTTCAGAACAAAATTATTCAGACGGCGATGAAGCATTGGAAAAAAATATTTTACAAATCGGAGAAATTGCCAACGCCATTAATGAATACGCAAAAGATAAAGAAATTATTGTTCATGCTGATATGACGGGCGGTTTTCGCCATGCATCAATGCTGATGTTGCTGATAATTCAACTTTTAAAATATCGTCACATAAAAAGCGATGATATTTTGTATTCGGCAATCGTTAATAATACGCCCGGAAACAGGCGCGGCGTTGTTTATTCGGTTGATGAAATTCAAAAAGTTTCCACATTGATAACCGGCGCAGATGAATTTGTAAAATTCGGCAGTGTCGAGGCTCTGCAGGAATATTTTGAACGCAATCAAAATGAAACTACAAAGGAACTTTTGGACGCCATGAAAAGATTTTCAGAGGCAATAAAAATTTGTCATACAAGTGCCATTAAAAATGAACTCAAAAATCTTGGCGAACATATAAAAAAATTCCGTGAAACTGCAAATAAAGATGTACAAAGTGAACTTTTCGCCAAAATCATTGATACGGTTGAATCTGAATACGGCAACTTGATTGAAGGTAACACAAATAATATTGATATTATTCGTTGGTGCATCAATAAAGGTTTTTTGCAACAAGCAATGACACTTTGTACAGAATGGTTGCCGCTTGAAATTGTCAGCAGAAAAATTTATGTTCCAAAAGATGATACCATTATTAAAGATGCAAAAAAAGAGGGAGAATCATTTGGGCGCGGTTGGCAACAACAATTTGTAATTTCTTACAATCGAAAAGAAAAGAAAAGCGAAAATAAAGCTTCATCGGATTCTTATTGCAGAAGATTGAGATGTTTTATAAAAAATTATCCAAATTTAACTGATGAAGATTTAGATTTAGAAATTCCAAACAATGTTAAGAAAATTTTGGCAGAATATTCGCAAGGGCGTAAATATTTCAAGCCGCTTAAAAATGACGATTTATCTCCTGCATTTAAAAAAAATTGTCCCCATTTGTTTGAAGTACTTAGAGCACTTTGCAAAGCACGACCAAATAATCCGAGATGGTTTGTATTTTTAAAAAACCTGAACTATGAAACAATACTTTCACAAATTTGCACTTTGAAATCTGAAACATTAATTGATATTCTTAAGATACCTAAAAATGCTATAAATTTGACACGGAAAAAATCTGAAGATGTCTCAAAAGAAAAATTAGAAGAGGCTTCGAAAGAAAAATGGGACAATCGTCAAGCAATTTATCTGAAAATGTTAAATAACGATTTCGCCGTCTCAAATCAAGAAATTGAATTGACTCTTCAACTTCTGAAAGGTTATTATGAAATTCGCAATGAACGCAATATGTTAAATCATGCCAACGAAGATGAAGAAAAAGACGTTAAACGCAGAGACATTCCAAATTTAAAAGATATGATGCTTAATTATCTTGCGGAAATTGAAAAAATTAATGTTGAATAAATTCATTTCCTGACTTCGATAAAAATTGAAAAAACCGCCAATAACGGCGGGCTTTTTTATTTCTCAAAAACCGTAAACGGTAAGAGTTACTGCGCAGGTGGTATACACATGTTAGTTTACTCGAAAAGATTAATTGAAAGTTTCAAAACCGTAAACGGTAAGAGTTACTGCGCAGGTTGAACTCGTAGAAAAAGAACATAACGGCAAAGAGTGCGGAGGTTTCAAAACCGTAAACGGTAAGAGTTACTGCGCAGGCAAGCGCAAGTGCTCACGTTTTCGCTACTGCCCAAAGGCTCGGGTTTCAAAACCGTAAACGGTAAGAGTTACTGCGCAGGTTAGAAAGAAATGGAATCAAGACTACTGAATCATTAGAGGAAGTTTCAAAACCGTAAACGGTAAGAGTTACTGCGCAGGAATTAAACTTTTCAAGCAATGGAATATCGCTTCTCGTTTCAAAACCGTAAACGGTAAGAGTTACTGCGCAGGATCCCAGCGGCAAGCGCGTAGGTGATTGTGTTATACGTGCAAGTTTCAAAACCGTAAACGGTAAGAGTTACTGCGCAGGATCTGTTTCATTATAATTATAGTTTCGGTGCAGATTTGGATGTTTCAAAACCGTAAACGGTAAGAGTTACTGCGCAGGAAGGAAAAAGGAATTTTGGAAACCATTAAAGTTGTAGGAAGCGGTTTCAAAACCGTAAACGGTAAGAGTTACTGCGCAGGTGGAAAAACTTAAAACCATTGAATTGCTTGAAGAGCAAATTGATTGTTTCAAAACCGTAAACGGTAAGAGTTACTGCGCAGGCAGCAAGAAAAAGCAAATGCTGAACAAGAAAAAACAGATGCTGAGTTTCAAAACCGTAAACGGTAAGAGTTACTGCGCAGGTAAATTATTTTCACAATGCATGGGAGATGAATAAATTTAAGTTTCAAAACCGTAAACGGTAAGAGTTACTGCGCAGGAAGTAATAAAAGAAAAGCTTGATAATTTACGCAAAAAAGGAAAGTTTCAAAACCGTAAACGGTAAGAGTTACTGCGCAGGCTATGAAAAAGCTAGGCGAGTTTACTAGCCGAGCTCTTGGCGACAGTTTCAAAACCGTAAACGGTAAGAGTTACTGCGCAGGATTATTTAAAGTAGCAGTCTTGCCATGACCTGCTGATCCAAGTTTCAAAACCGTAAACGGTAAGAGTTACTGCGCAGGCAATGCAATTGTCTGCAAAATTATGTGGAGCTTAATGCTCTGGTTTCAAAACCGTAAACGGTAAGAGTTACTGCGCAGGTCGAGATTGATGCTTTCTGGTTTGAGAAGCAGCAGGAAAACAAGTTTCAAAACCGTAAACGGTAAGAGTTACTGCGCAGGCCTAAGGTGAATAGTGTGCTTGTTAAAGCACACGATTTAAGTTTCAAAACCGTAAACGGTAAGAGTTACTGCGCAGGCCATTGTCATTCAATAATGGAACATTAATGATTCTTTTATGTTTCAAAACCGTAAACGGTAAGAGTTACTGCGCAGGAGCAGACCTTTTAGAGTGCGACGCCTTGCGCCTCTAAACAGGCTTTTGGAAAATGTCTCCAATCAAAATCTCAAAAAAATTTTAAAAAATCATCAGCTAAATTTCAGAAAGTAATCAATCCTCCTTGCAATGACACCATTTTTGACTTTTAGAAAATGTTTCGGGAAAATGGCTTACTGCCGTACCGCTAAAACATTTTCCAATTTAAACTTCAGCGTCAAAATTTTATCTGCCAAATATATACCATATTACAGAAAATTTTGCAAGAAAAATTTCAACGCCGCAAACATTCGGCAAAAGTGCTGACACGTTTGCAAATTACATCACGAGTATTTTTGTCGTCGTATTCACGGTAAATTTTCGCCATGTATTCTTCGTAGCGCGTACACCAAATTTTCTGCGCGTCAAATTTCAAGCGGCAATCGTCTTTTGTTTTATTAAAATCATCAGGCGAAATCATTTTGCGGTTAATCAAGTTCAAAACAAATCTGTCAATAACAGGTTGGCGGAAAAATTCCATTAAATCAAAAACAAGCGCGTCTTTTCTGCCGTCGTTCGAGTGAAAAAATCCAATTCGTGCATCTAAGCCGGCAAGCGCAACAGCGATTCTAACTTCACGTTCCAAAAAAGCATAGCCGTAATTTAAAAGCGCGTTAATAGGATCTGTGGCGGGGTGTTGAGTGCGTCCCTTCCAACTCCAGCGCGTCAAGTCAATCAATTCAGGAAAAGCACTGAAATAAATTTTGGACGCCATACCTTCAACGCCGCGTATTTCTTCAATGTCATTGAGCAAATTTATTTTATCGCCTTGAGTTTTGAGACGCTTAATTTTGCCTGAAAGTTTATCTGCGTCCTTAGTTTTGGCGTATTGTTTCAGCAAATTTTGTTGATTGGAAATTTTTTCTGAAATAATTTCCCGCGCCAAAATAATTTGCTTTTCACTGTTACGAAAAATTTCAATTTGACGAAGTAACCGCGCCGCAGTTTGTTTATCGTTGCAGAGGTTGCCGACAATTTTGCCGTAATCGTCAATGTAAATAATGGGGATACTCAACTCAAGCAGTTCAAAAATAACCTGCGTAGTCATTTGAGCATTTCGCCCGATAACTACGCCGTCGATTGAACGCACGGGAAGACGCCCGATAATTTCGCCGTCTTTTTCAACAGCGATTCTAGGGCCGACTTTCCTTGCTGTACTTCCTTCTGACAAAAGATAAAGCATCCCCATTTTTACACTTCCTATACAATCATAAAGCCTTTTTCTTCTTCGAGCGGCTTACCTGACAATTTCAAATTTTTTTCGCAGGATTTACAAAGCGGAACCATTAAAACTGAACCGTCTTTAGATTCTGCGGCAATGTCAAGCAAATCTTGCCAAACTGCCGCCGCGTCTTTGGCGTTTAAATTGCAGTTGAAAACGCTGTACTGCAACCTGTAAGCGAACGCCTCCAAGTAGCGAACCATTTTACTTCTTACAGGGTCTTCGGTAATGTCGTAGCAAATTAAATATTTCATGAAAATTTTACCCTTGTTTGTCCAAGACCTTGAGCGCATAACCTGCCGACGCCTGAAAATTCGCCGAATTTCGCAAGCAACATAAAAACTTTTTGCACGTCTGAATTTAATTCTGTCAGATTGTAGCAGAAATTTCCCCAAAATGCCAAAGTCCCTCTGTCATGTGCCAAATAAAATTTTTTACTGCGCCCTTGCCATTCTGTGAGCCGAATTTTCGCCGCCAATTCTTTTATAAATTTTTTATCGACTGTGGCGGGCATTTGTACCTGTGCCCACTTGTCAGCCAACGACGGGAAAATTAAATCTGCGCGAGGGTACGGCGCGTCAAAATTATCAATTCTGAATGATACCGGCGTTACAAATTCAAATTCCAATTCGTCCGCCGCAGGAATTTTTTTCACGGTTGAAATAAAATTTTCCTCCGACATTGCGACGGGGGAAATTTCTTCAATCGTCAAAATTAATTCGCCGACTTGCATTTCGTAGCCTTCGGAAATCTCCAGCACTGCATTTAAAATTTCTTCGTTCAATGCCGTAACGCGCCAGAAAAATTTATCGCCGCGCCGCACATTCCAATTATTTTCAAAACTTGAAATTTTTTTCAGCGGGTCTAAAAATGAAACAGTGAACGGCTTTATATTCAATTTTTCATGGACGAAATTTTCAAGCGCAGGATTAACCGCGTGCAGAATTTTGAAAAAGGCGGCGTGCATTAATCTGCCGTTTATAAATGGAACGCGCGCAGAATTTAACGCCGCCAATTTGTAATTAACCGCGCCTATCACTTTAAAACCTCAAAAATATTTGGCAGTGGTACACGCTGTCTTAATCTGTTATCCAAATCCATTTGCCCGCGTTCGTTCGGAACATTGCCCATCGGCGCAATTTTTCTTGAATCAGGTTTATTTTCCCAGCCTAAAATGGCGTTCAATTCGTCCATAACTTTTTGCCACGCTGTAAGCCCTATTTTGCCGTTTACATAGTTTTTGAAGGCATTTATATAATCTTGAGCATTTGACGCGCTGTAGGGGCTTTTAAAGCCGTTGTCGTCGAAAATTTCAGCGGTGTAAGCGTCAATATCTTCAATGTAAAGTTGCGAATTAATTTTGATACTGCCGAAACCTAAAGATTTTGCCATTCCAATTTTGTAAGCGGGATTTTTTGCGCCGTTTAAATCGAAAATCATCAGCAGTGCGCCGAGTTCAATTTTACTCAAATTTTCAAAGCGAATTTTAGATTTAAATTTACTGCCTTTTTTAAGCGGCGTTAAATCTTTGGTAACGCGCTTTTCAGGCGGTTTACCTTCATCAAGTTTTTTTTCATCAGCAGTGGCTTTCCAGTTCCATTGATTGTTATGCCAGTAAAGTTTGTAGCCGCGCAATTTGGCGTTATCTTTATCCCAGTGCGTCAAAATATTTCCGCCGCCTTGATTAAGATACAACTGATATGAAGTCGGATTCGGTTGCATTAAAGGATGCGCGGCGGCAGTCTCCAAAGTTTCAATTTCAGAAATAGGCGTGGCGTCCTCAAATGCAACGCGGCTTGCCCAATTTTCTTTACTGCCAAAAACTGCGTCGGCAAAATCTATAATTTTTTCGCTTTTCAAATTTTCCGGCACAAGATCGCCGATTGCATTTTTGTAAGGTATTCTGAAACATTGCCCGTGTCCAAACGCCGTTACTTGTCCGCCTTCTTCCAGATAATAGCAAGGTATCAAAGTTTTAACGTCGTCAGGAAGATTTTTGCAAAGTTTTTCAAGTTGCCCGCGGTTCAAAATTCCCTCATTTTTGTCTTTAGGATTAATTTTCTTATAATTGATAAGATTAACGCCTTTACGGTTTCTGTCGTGTTCGTAGGATTTTAACACGTCATCAGGAAGTTTAATTCGCTTGCTCCAATCAATATAAGAAAGTTTCACAAAACGAATAATTTGCTTGCCGTAATTCAATTCTTTATTTTTCTTATCAATTTCTTCAGCAGTCAAGCCTTTCAAACTTTCTCGATATTCTTCATATTGTTCCCGAGTCAATAATTTTTCAGGTTTGTTTGCCCACTGATTGCCGGTTAAAATGTAAGCAATTTCGCCGTCCCATTTAACGCGAGAATCTTTAAATTTAACATTGCCGAATTTTTCTTTAAAATTTTCTTTAAAATCTAGAATCATTATGAAATCGTTTTTGCGTTCGATTTTTGGCAGTAACGGTGCGATAAAATATTCATTATCGGTAGTTTGAATAAGAAAACCGGGACGCGCATTTTTGCCTTTGTCGTCTTCCATTCTGTCTTTATATGTTGCACATAAATCGTCCATCCATTTTGGAGTCTTGTCTGTAGCCATAATGCAACGATAATAAATGTGTTCGTCGTTGAAATCTTCGCCTTTTTTTTGTGAATCTGTACGCCCGCGAAAAGTACCGCACGTTACAATTTTGAAAATATTTTTGAACATACCGCGCAGGGAACTGCCGGAAATAATCGGACTGCCGACAGGCGCAAAACTATTTTTAATGTTATCATTGCCGCCAAAAAATAACGGCGTCAACGCCTCAATTTCAAGCTCAATTTCGCCGCTGATTCTTTCGCAATTTTTAATGTGTTCTTTGAAATCTGCAACGCTTGCAATTTCTGAAACTAACGGCGAATCCGGCAACGATACAAAATTATAGGGCGCGGTTGCTGTTTCCATATTTGACTGCCGCGCTGCAGTTTGCGGCGTACCGTATCCGCGCTTGTCATTGCGATTGTTAAAATTTCTGTTATCGCCACGCGGAGAATTTTTTTGTTGAGGTTTTTTGGTGTAAGTGTAATTATTTTGAGTCGGCTTTTCTTCGGGAACGGCTATACCGTTCAATTTCGCCAATTCTTCGAGTGAAATACCTCTACCCAATGTCAGCACCTTCTTCCGCCGGTTCAATCGCTAAAAATCTGTAATCGCTGTAGCCGCTAAGTCCCGTTTTTTCGTCGCTTGAAATATAATTGCGCGTCAAAAGTCCGTACCACGTGGAATTTTTTTCCGCGCAGGGAATTTCCATGTAAAGTTTGCGTTGTCTGTCCAAAAGTTTTATAAAACCGTCTGCCGCGCCGCTATTTTCGCCCCAAAATCTTGAAAAACTGTCTGCATAAAAATTTTCTGTACCGTCAATTTCTGTAACATACCGACCGCTAAATTTATTTTCAACGCGCTTTAAATGCAATTCTTCAGTTTCGTTAAAAATTCGACATTCAAGCCAAAATTGCGGCGTAATTTCTGAATTTGAAAAAAGTTTTTCGCCGTCGTATTTGCCCCAAATAATATTTTGAATTTGCCATGCCACGAAATTTGCGCGTTGATTTTTAAATTTCTGCAAAAGATTTTTAACGCCGTCCAAAGAAATTTCGCAAGAAACATTTTCAGAAACAATTTCGCACGGGCAAATTTTCAGTTCAGTTTGTTTCGCCAATTTCAAGCCGTTCATTTAAATTTCACCCCAATTCTTGACCGACGCGGCAAATTTTGAAAGTTCATCAGCATTGCCATTTGTAACTTTGCCGTTTTCGCCGAGTTCGTAATTTTCGCCCTTGAAATTTATTTTTGCCGAAAAGCCTTTCAAAGTGCCGCGCCCGATACATTTTTCGCCGCCGACTGCAACTTTGCCCAGCCATAAATCTCGCAGTAACAAAATCGCAAGTCCCGCCTCAAAATTTTTGGCGTTGATAATTTCAAAATGCAAATGCAAAGTTGGCGCGTTCAAATTTTTCTGATAAAGCGGCTTGCTTGTAAAAAGTGTTCCCTGCAACGTGCCGCCCGTGAATCTGTCAATTTTATTGCGCGTGTGTGCAACTTCGGCGACATTTTTATTTTCAATGTAACTTTCTGAAACAATAAAGCGGCTTTTAATTTTTTCGCCTTCGGCACTGCCCATTAATTTATCCAAAAATTTTTTATCAAGATTTAATCTGCCGAAAATATACTCGGCGCGGTGGCGTAAAATCCCCTTCAAACTCGTACCGGGTATAACAAAATCTTGCAGGCTCTTCAAACTTACGGCAGAAATTTTATCCTTGCGCTTGTTTTCTGAAACGTCATAATTTCGCACAATTACCGACGAATTGAAAGAAAAATCGGCGTCCACTACAAAATTTTCGGTATCTGCAGTAATTTTTTCGGCAGGCTCAATTTTTTCAGCCGCGCTTTTACCTGTCAGCCACGCCACAACGTCCGCTTTTCTTGTGAAATCGTAAAATTGGGCGTCAAGATTTTCAACTTCAACAACGCCGAAACCTTTTGAAGTCAACGCGCCGACGCGAATACCGCTTTGCAATTTGCCCAAAAGTTCCGCAACCGCGCCCTTGAAATTTTCTTTTGCGTGACTGCCGCGCAAATTTATTAAAATATTTAAATTGCCATTTGCACCGCGCTCAACTGCCTCATAGTCATATTTTCCGCCAGTTACACCTGTACCTGTCAAGCCGTCGATTTTTACGCCGTCTCGATAAATTATTTGGCTGTCCAAAAGTTTCACGTCGTCAATTTGAATCGCACTTTGAAAATTATCTGCGTCGCCGAAAAGTTTTTGCAAAGTCGCCGAGTTTCTGAAATCCTCGCGCAGGACGCCGCAAATTGAAGTCCCGGGTATAAAAGCCGCGCCGTCCTGATTTTTCAAAACGTGAATATCTTTGAAATTGTCGGCAGTTTCGCCCGCGCCGTCGCCAATCAACAGCGGCGATTTTAAAACTAAACTGCCTGTTATTTTGATTCTGCCGATAATTTGCGCGTCAGTCATTTTCATCGCCGCCTTTCAACGCCGCTATTTTCCGCGCCGTTCTCAAATAATTTTTCAGATATTCCATACAAATTTCATCATTATAATCTGAAATTTTAAAGCCGATTTCGCCGAAAAGTTCTTCTGTATTGTCGCCTAAAATTTTTTTACCTTCGTACGGCAATTTTGCATTTTCGGTTAAAACGTCGAAAAGTTTTTGATCGCCCATGTAAATTTTTTTCAGATTGTCTTGAAAATTTGCGCCGTCTTTACATTCGTTTTTAATTTTGTCAGAAAAATTTTGGCGAACATTTTTATTTCCGACGCTTTCAAGAATGTTGTTGAGCCGTGAAAAAAAGTGCGTCAAATTGCCGCCTTTAACTTGCGTAGTTAATTTATTTGCGTCTTCCTGCGCCAATATTCGCAACTGCTCCAAATATTTTTCAAGCAAAATTTTTTTTGTGATTTTCAAAGTTTCGTCTGAAAGTTTCGGCGCGGTAATTTTATTTTCCAATTTTGCCGGTTGAAAATCTTGAGGCGTCCAATTTCGCAGTTGTCCGAATCCTTCTTCAGTGCGGACGCCAAATCCGCTGTAAATTTTTTCGGCTAAATTATTTTTATCTGCGTCAGTCAAATTTTCGGCGTCAATTTCAAAAACCGTTCCTGCGGCAAGTGCCATAACGCGCGGGCGTTTCATTCCCCACACGCCTACAAAATTTTCTATTTCCGTGCCCGACGCAAAAACTTTTTTTATTGAAAATTTTTCGCCGAGTTTTTTAATAATTTCATTCTGCAAAATTTCTTTCGCACCAATAAAATTATCTTCCTCAGAAATCAGCGAACTTTCAAGCCGCAAATAAATTTTTTCGTCAAATTTCGGCGGCTCAATTTTTTCAATCTCGCCAAAAGTAAATTCGCACTTGCCGTATTGCGTAAAGTGCGAACGCCCCACGCTCTCTACAAATTTTTTATTTTCCAGTGCCAATTTTTTCAAATCACTTTCCGCGCCGATAATCAGACCGCTAAAATTTTGCCCCGATTCAACTGCCTCGTAGTTGTAAATGTGCCCTTCTTCACTTTTGCCGGAAATTCTTTCTTTTTCGCCGCTGCGTGACATATGCATATAAATATTTTTTTTCACCGACGCTGTAAAAATTTTTTTGCCGTCAACAATGCCGTAGCCGCGCAAAGATTTATAACCCTTTATTTCATCAGGTTTCGGATTTTTCAAAAGGTCTTTAATATTTTTTTCGTCTTTAGTGCCTTTTTTGCCGCGCTGAAGTGATTGCGGCAATACAAAACTTCGCTTGCCGTCAATGGCGGGCGTTGCCGACAAAAATTTCAAATTCCCGTAAAACAATTCAAAGAAATTTTTATCTTCAAAGGCTTTATCGCCCAAATTTTTTTCTTTAATGTAGCGATGCGCCAAAACTCCGCGAATTATTGAGCCGCTGATTTCGTCGTGGCTTTCAGTCATCAGCGTTGAATTGCTGTCCGCCGAAATTACCACCGGCGACAGCGTTTTTACTGAAAATTTTATTTCGTGCATTTTAAAGCCTCCTTTGCTAAAAATTTTTCTATGTCAATTCCAAAATTCGCCGTGCAACTTATTCGCCCAAAGCCGCGATTTCTTTTCGTTCCCGCAAATTTCAAATTTTTCATCGCCAACGCCATTAAATTTAAAACTTTGTCGTTGCTGTTCAAAATTTCAATCGTTCCAAAAAATTCTGTGCCCGCGTCCAAAACGTTCAAATTGTGCAATGAACCGTTCGCCGCAATTCCATTTTTCAACTTAGTTTGATAGCGAATCGACGTAAAATTTTTCAAAACATCGGCGGGGCGGAAAATTTCTTTATATTTACTTTGCAAATATTTCCAGTCTTCGCAAAGTTTTTCATAATTTTTCAGATAAAAATTCGGCACAATTATTTGAATTTCCGAGACTTTGCCGCTGTCGTCTGAATTTCTGTGAAAAACATTTTCCAACGCGGCTAAATTTTCTGTACTCATTTCCGCAAGTTTGAACATTTCAAAAACTTCAACCGCGCTTTCATACAGCAAGCCCTTGAATCTTTTGGCGGGAAAATACGGCAACCCGAAGGCGTCATGCACTATTTCCGCGTCAATGTTTACGTCCGCTTGTCCCGATCCCAAATGTAACGGCGTTTCAACCGTTATTTTTACGTCAATTTTTGCCATTTTTCTGCCACCTCCGAATTATAAAAGTCCATTAATTCTATCGCATCAACATACGGCGTGCGCGGCGTTTTTTCCGTGCTCCAAAGTGAATCTGTTATGCAATTTTCCCACGCGGGAATTTTCGGCACTTCCTGCCCTTGATTTTCCAACTGTTGTAAAAATTTATCTGTTTCTGATTTTCCGCGCTGCAAAACAAACCGCAATTCTTTTATTTTTCCGTGTGACATTGTGCCTTTTGGCGGCGGATTTTCTTTTTTACAGTTTAAAAATTTTTCCGTGCATAAAAGCAAATTTTCAATGTTATAGCGTGATTCTTTTTCGTTGCCGACTTGATACGCTCCAAAATGCAAATTGCCGCGTGCGCCCGTGTATTCACGTTCCCGAATTTGTTCAAGCGTCGGGGCTTGTTCGCCGTGCAATATCGCAAAATCAAGCCAACTGGTACAAGATTTTAAATCTTCATCAGTCAAAACGTCTTTGTCATTAAAATTTGCCGGCAAAAGTGAACGCATAGATTTTTTAGCTGAGTCGCAAAGTTGTTCGGCTAATTCGTAACCTCTGAAAAACGGGTAAGCCGTCGGCAAAATTGCTATTCCCGCGCAACAATCCATTTTCCGCGCCGCCGCCTGCGTCAAACTTTCAGGCGCATCTTTCAGCGTTTCCGCGTTCAAAATTTCCATTAATGTTTTTGTGAAAAGTATCGCCATATTTGCGGGACAAATGAAAGTTACGTCATCGCCGCCAATTATCAGCGGGCGTATCGGCAATATTTTTTCATTTTCAAATTTCAAAATTTTATCAAAAAGACCGCTATTTTTTGCGGCTATGATTTTTAAAAGTAAATCTGCAAATGCGCCTTCTGTTTTGCGCCGAATTTCTCTTGACAGGAGGCGGTGAACTTTCAAATTTTCACAACCTCTGAATTTCAGCCCCATATTGTTGCCGTCTACGTGGATAATTGAAAAATAATTTTCGCCGTCTTTTTGTCCCAGTTCGTCAACTTTCGTCGGAAAATTAAAATCATCCATTCGCACCGACAAATTTTTTACTTCAAAAATTTTGTTGAAACGATTTTTCAGATTTTTATTTGCGGCGTCTGACATTTCTGTTTTTACCGCCGTTTCCATTGAATAAAATCTATTTTTGTTGCCGGGCTTAATCTTCCCGTACTTATCGAAATAATTTGCAGTTTCGCCGTTTATTTCGCAACTCAAAGTCAATCCGCTGTAGGGTACATTCACGGCGGGAAAAATATTATTTTGATTCTTTTTCAATTCTGCATAGAGTGCCGACATTTCGTCTTTATTTATTGCGCCGTTTTCAGTATTCAATTCGCCAAACGCCACGCCGACTTTTAAACCCGGTCGAGTTGCCAAAAGTTTCAGCGTAAAATTTTTTACAATTTCGCGGCGTTTATCTTCTTTTTCGGCGTCAAACAAAATTAAAGCGTTGCCGCCGCCTATATACGCCACGCAACAACTTTTCATATCATTCCACGCCGTGCGATTGTCTTCGCCTGTTTTCCACGTCGTATCTTTGGCGTATTCAAAATTTTCATCAGGGAAAATTTCTTCCAACGTCTTTACCAAATCTTCAAAAAAAATCCTGTCCACTATGTACGACGCGCCTATATTTGTTCGCAGTAAATTTCCCGAATAAATATATTTTTGAATTGAGCGCGTATCGAACATTAAAGCGTTATATTTTACTTTTGCCATAATTCGACCCCCTTTAAAAATCTTTTTTCAACGATATAAAAATTTTTCCTGCAACAAAAAAAGCCGCCCAATTTAGAGCGGTTATTTTTTTAGAAATATATCAAGGCAAAAAATTTTTAACTCTGCCGAAATTGACATAACATTTGCGAACAATTTTACTGTTGGGATCGTTAAGCGTCAACGCGGCTGAAGTCACGGCGGGACATTTTCCCTTATTCGCAACAAAATTCATATATAATTCAACCTGCGGCGCGTCTTCGCCCGTTGAATAGTAAACGCCCAAATTATTTTCCTCGTACGGATTCAAATTGCTGAAAAGAATATCCAGCAAAGTTGAAACGTCTATTTTTTTTGGATTAAATTCAACCTCGACGCCGGAAATATTTTCAGCATTGCGCGGCGCAGGATTAACATAACTGCTGACATTTTGCGCGGTGATATTTCCTGCAGAAATTTTTAAAACGCCGTTGACGCCGCTAAAAATTTTCTGCAGTTCGTTTAAATCGCCGCTGAAATAAATTTTTTTAGTATACAAAATTTCACTTCCTCAACCCGGATAAGCCACAATATATGGCTGATTGCGTTGCTTTTTCGGCAACATTGAATGATCAAACCACATTGAAAAGAAACGCCAGCTGTTACCGACTGCATAACCGTCTTGTTTGTGGTCGCTCGTGTCGTACGAATCAGCAAAAATTAAAACGTCGTCCAACGTCGAATCAGTTCCCATTGTGTCGTAACCGATGATAACGCGCCAATGTCCGCCCCATTCAACATTTTCAACCATAATTGGACGCCCGCGCTTGAGATTTTCGGTTACAAGTTTTTTAAAATCTTCGTACTCGGATATTGTCTTGGAATTTAAACTGCTTTGAACTTTCCAGCCGATTTTTTCAAAAAATTTCACCATATTTGCGGGATTCGTACCGATAGGATAACCTTGAGTTTTCATTTCTTTTGCAAGTTTCATTTCGTCATAAAAATTATTATCGAAATAGCGAAGAACAGTAAGCGCAGCGGCAGGACCGCAAGTATATTCGGTAGTTTGTTGGTAAGTGGGGTAATTCGGCAAAATAATTCTGCTGTCGGTAGAAATCATATTATAAAAATCAGGCGCGGTAAAATAAATTGAATCGCTGTGATTAATTTCAGCGGGCGCGGCGGCTGCTCCTTCATCTGCGGCACTTGCAAAATTTGCATTAAATAAAATTGTCGCCGCTAAAATAGCGGTAATTTTTTTATTCATAATTTTCTACCTCAACACGCAGTAAATAAATCTACTTGACGCTCTGCGGCGCGTTTAACGTCAAACATTTTTACCAATTCTGCAACTGCTTGAGTCGGTGAAATTACGCCGCTTAACACTGCTTCACGAATTTCAGGCATTCGCCCTGTAATAACCGCGTCGCCGAAAAATAAATTGTGCAGATGTTCATCAATCATTGCGTGCATCCAGTCTAAAAGTTGCCCGTCCCTGCGTTTTTGAAAGACGCCGCTTTCAGTTGTAACGCGCTTAAAAATTTGAATAACCTGCCATAAATCATCAAGCCCCGTTTTTTCAACCGCGCTTGCCAAATATGCATGCGTTTGCCAGCCTTCAGTGGCAGGGCGAATAAATTCAATCATTCTTTCATATTCGCCGCGTGCAACTTTGGCGCGTAACAAATTATCGCCGTCCGCCTTATTGATAACTATTGCGTCAGCAAGTTCCATAACGCCTTTTTTTATTCCCTGCAAATCGTCGCCCGCGCCGGTTAAAACTACCAACATAAAAAAATCAACCATTGAGCGCACAGTCGTTTCAGATTGTCCGACGCCTACAGTTTCAATTAAAATTACGTCATAACCTGCCGCCTCGCACATTAACATAGTTTCGCGGCTTTTACGTGCAACGCCGCCCAATGTTCCGCCTGCAGGGCTGGGACGAATAAAAGCCTCTTCACGGCGGCTTAATGTTCCCATTCTTGTTTTGTCGCCGAGAATTGAACCTTTTGTAACTGAACTTGTCGGATCAATCGTCANNNCAGTACTGCAATTTTGTGTCCGCTGTCACAAAGTAAATTGCCAAACGCCTCAATAATTGTAGATTTACCCGCGCCGGGTACGCCCGTTATTCCGATTCTTAAAGCCTTGCCGGTGTGCGGTAAAAGACGCTGTAAAACTCTCTGCGCCTTCGCAAAATGTTTTGGGCTGTTACTTTCAATCAATGTTATTGCGCGGGATAAAATTGTTCTGTCGCCTTTTAAAACGCCTTCAACCAATTCATCTTCAGTTAAAATTTTGCGCCGTGCAAATGTCAAATTCGGATTGATATTGCCGACGGTTGTATCTTTGATACCTTCGATGCCGCTCATTACTGCAGATTGATTTGAAATTGCCCATTCCGGTGTTGTAGTTGTATAGTTTGCCACGCTCCAAACCTCCACATAATTTTTTTTGATTATATCTACAGAATTGATAAATTGCAAGGAAGGATTATTTAACTCGCGCAGAATTTGAGGTAGTGTGATAGTGTTGTAGTGTTATAGCTATCAAACTATCCGCTAGTCAATAGCTAATCACTAACAACGGGCGTGTTGATAAAAATCAATTTTTACTGATGAATTTTATTTGCTGATATTTTTTTATATTAAATGTACATTCTTTTTTCCGAAGCAAAAGTAGTTGGATAGTGTGATAGTGTTATAGTACGGTAGTAAAAACTATACCACTACAAAACTATCAAACTACAAAACTATCGAACTACCACACTAAAAAACCGTCCGCACTTTGCGAATTTTGATTTTTTCAACACACCCTATCGAATCAAAAAATGTAGACTAGACACGAAGTACTAAGATGCCGCCAAAAGCATCTTTCTTGCAAAGGCGAGGAGTAGGAGCGGTTGCTCTTTGGACGAGTAAAGAAAAGTAAGTTAAATAAAAATACATCACGAAAAAAATTTAAAAATAGACTTATTCAACAGCCACTAACAACTAACCACTAACCGACCGCTTGCAATTTTGAAAAATATTTGTCAGGCAACCGCGTTATTTTTCCTGTTTCCGCGTCTGTAAAAACATTGCGGCTGAATCCTTCTACCAAAATTTTTTCTTCGCCGACTTTGCGAATTTTATAATTAAATTCCATTTTAGCTTTTGTCAGCGCGGCGGCTGTAGTTTCCATTTCCAATTCGTCATCAAATTTCGCCGGATTTAAATATTTCGCTCCAATTTCGACTATCGGAAAAACTATTCCGTCGTTCATCATTTCATTTAAATCAATTCCAATGGCGCGCAAAAATTCAACGCGCCCCGTTTCAAACCAGCGAATATAATTTGAATGGTGCACTACGCCCATTGTGTCGGTATCGTAAAAATGTACGCGCAATTTTATTTTCAATTCATCACCGCCTAAAATTCTATTCCGCGTTGCGCTTTTATTCCGCGTTGGTACGGGTGTTTTATCATTTTCATTTCAGTTACCAAGTCCGCCGCGTCGATTAATTTTTCGGTGGCGTCTCTACCCGTGAAAACCAAATGCAATTCAGGCGGGCGAATTGTCAGCAGGTTTAACATTTCATCTTCAGTAATTAAACCGAATTTCACGGCATAATTTATTTCGTCCAAAATGATTAAATCACGGTTTCTGGAAATTATTTCGTCCTTTGCGATTTTCAAAGTTGCTTGAGCCGCCGCCTTATGTTCTGCAATTTCGCCGCTTTTTGTAAAACCTAATCCGCATTGCCGAATTTCAATCTGTAAATTTTTCAGCGCGTCAAGTTCGCCGTATTTTTGCCCGCCCTTTATAAATTGCAATATCAAAACTTTTAAGCCCGCGCCAAAGGCGCGCAGTGCCAAGCCTAACGCCGCTGTAGTTTTTCCTTTGCCGTCGCCTGTGTGTACTATTATTAATCCTTCAGTCATTTTTAATTTTCCTTTTCAAAAAAATTTTATTCAATTAAGGCGTTTGGAATAAATCTGTTTTCCAAAATTTATATTTGAAGATTTTTTCTAGGGCGTGTTCACATTAAAGAATCAACAATCATTGAAAATAAAATATCTAATTTATCATAACGAGTAGAAATTCTTCTGAAACGTTTCTGAGTTTATAAAATCTATTGCTTTTTGGTTGTACAACAGATTCGGAGATTTTCGGCAGTCAATTTCATATTATAATGCCCTCAATTTGCAACCATTTTCGGCGACATACAAAATTGCGTTTTTTCGTATTGCGCATTTGTAATTTTCATAAGTGCATTATACTTTACTTGTCAATAGTATGAACACACCCAAGAAAAAATATCTAAAAAAAGATTTTACCAACAACCACTAAGAAACTTTCATTAAAAATTTCATCAGCAACAAAAATTAAATCTGCTATACAAAAAAAATTTAAAATCACAGACGCAAAATAGCGTCATTTTTTATTTGACAGAATGGAAAGCAATATATAAAATATTGCGGTACGGTGTGAGTACATAACCTGTTTTTGCTGTGAAAATTGCAGCGGGGAATCCTGAGGGAAAAACTTAGCTAACCCTCGACTTTGACAGATTATTATTGTCACATTTCTACGTTTAGAATTTTGACGTTTTATTATAAATTGTGAGGCGGTTTACCTATGATTGAAAAACTGATAGAATTTTAACGATTAGAATTTTTTGAGTATTGGCAAGTTTCGCCCTCTGATTTTTCGTAAAAAAAATTTTAAAATTAGGGGGTGCAGGTTATACTTATTACAATTTCAGTAGCAATCGTTGCAATAATTTTGGGCGCGGTAGGCGGTTATACGGCGCGAAAGCGTACCGCAGAGGCACAAATAGGATCTGCTGAAGAAGAAGCCCGCCGAATTGTCGCTGAAGCACAAGAAAAAAGCAACGCCGAAAAAAAAGAGTCCATACTTGAGGCAAAGGAAGAAATTCACCGTATGCGTCAAGAACTGGACAGGGATACTAAAGAAAGACGCGGAGAAATTGCAAGACTTGAAAAGCGCGTCGTTCAAAAAGAAGAGAACCTTGATAGAAAAATGGATTCTCTGGAAAAAAAGGAGCAATTTTTAAACAAAAAAGAGCAACGGCTCAATGAATCACAAGCCGAATTGGATTCAATGCAGGAAAAGGAAAACGCCGAACTTGAAAGAGTTGCCGCGCTGTCTCGTGAAGACGCCCGCAATATTTTAATGGCTGAAGTCGAGGAAGGTTTAAAACACGATAAGGCAATTAGAATAAAAGAATACGAGGCACAAATTAAAGACGAGGCAGACAAAAAAGCGCGTGATATTCTCAGTATGGCAATTCAAAGATCAGCGGCGGATCATGTGGCGGAAACTACAGTTTCAGTGGTTGCACTGCCAAGCGACGATATGAAAGGCAGAATCATTGGACGCGAAGGCAGAAATATTCGCACTTTGGAAACTTTGACTGGTATTGATTTAATAATCGACGATACGCCGGAAGCGGTTATTTTATCGGGATTCGATCCCGTGCGCCGTGAAATTGCCCGCGTGGCATTGGAAAGATTAATTTCTGACGGCAGGATTCACCCCGCACGTATCGAAGAAATGGTTGAAAAGGCTCAAAAAGAAGTTGAAAACCGAATGAAGGAAACCGGCGAACAGGCAACTTTTCAAGTCGGAGTTCACGGTATTCACCCTGAATTGATTAAACTTTTGGGCAGACTGAAATATCGCACAAGTTACGGGCAAAATGTTTTGAATCATTCAATCGAAGTTGCTCAACTTGCAGGAATTATGGCAAGTGAATTGGGCGTCGATGTGAATTTGGCAAAACGCGCCGGACTTTTGCACGATATAGGCAAGGCAGTTGACCATGAAATCGAAGGACCACACGTCACAATCGGCGCGGATTTGGCGAAACGTTACCGCGAAAATAAAAACGTCATTAACGCAATCGCCGCGCATCACGGAGATTGCGAACCTTTGACGGTTGAAGCGGTACTTGTTGCGGCGGCTGATGCAGTTTCTGCAGCGCGTCCCGGCGCACGCCGTGAAAGTTTGGAAATGTATTTGAAACGTTTGAAAATGCTTGAAGAAATTGCAGAATCATTTGAAGGCGTTGAAAGATGTTTTGCAATTCAAGCGGGCAGAGAAATTCGCGTTATGGTTAAGCCCGATAAAGTTGACGACTTGGAGGCTGTGGCATTGGCTCATGATGTCGTAAAACGCATTGAAAAAGAATTAGAATATCCCGGACAAATTAAAGCTACAATTATCCGTGAAACTCGCGTTGTTGACTACGCCAAATAATTTTGAACTTGAACTAAAGGCGAGGGGAAATTTTAGCCCTCGCCTTTCTTAAACGCAATACAAAGGAGGTCTTGAGATGTTCGATTTTTTTAAGAAGGAGAAAAAAACGAACCCGGACGCCAGCCGATTATTGGCATCAATACTTGTAGTATACCCGACGATTCAGTCTGTAACTTACGATTCAGAGGACGATATTCTTGAACTTTCCTTTGCATTGAACGGGAAATTTTCTCACGATGATTTTGAAGATTCTCTAAAGTATGTTGCTGAATCGCTTGAAACTCTACACTATCTGGAAAATCTTTACGCCGCAACTATTGAATTGAACGTTGAAGGCATTTACGGCACATATTTTTTAAATGTTCGCCGTGATATGGCTACTTTAACCTGCAAGGAACTTACACTTTTGACTGAAATAGTTTCAAATTGTTTTGGCGATAAATTAATTGAAGATTGTGAAGGTTCAACATCTGACGAAGAATATATGGTAGAGCAGGAAGATTATTTGGAGCAATGTTTATCGAATATGCGTCAACTGCGCGTTGAAGGTAAACTTTTCGGCGTACGTGAACAAGAGCGCGTTGTAATTTACAATCGCTGATGAATTTAAATATTTAATGACATTAAGGCGCGGCTTGCAAATGCGATGAATACAAGCATTTGCTCGGTGCGTTTTTTGTAATGTAATCTGGTAGTGTGGTTAGTAATTAGTGGTTTTTCCTGTCTACTATTCATTAGCCATTAGCCCCTAGTCCTTAGGGTCTGTTATCAAAATTTTTTTGAAAGTTTTTATATTTTGAACGTACTTTTTCTTAGCTGCTCCAAAGATCACCAAAAAGAAAGACGCTTTTTTGCTCTCATCGAACAAAAAATAATTCGTTAGCAATTTCAATCAATTTTTCAACACGCCCTAGTTCCTAACTACTACTGCCTACTTTGGTAGTGTTGTAGTTAAATTTTCAAGATAACAAAATCTTATATTTAATTATTCAACACGTGTTAGGTTAAAATATTTTTTACCAAAAATTTAAAAATCTGAAAGGAAACTAAATGAAAATATTAATGGTCGGCGATATTTTTGGACGTGCAGGCAGACGAACTTTTGCAGAATTGACGCCAAAAATTAAAGCTGAAAAAAATATTGACGTGGTAATTGTAAACGGTGAAAACGCCGCGCACGGTAAAGGATTGACAGTTGCCACTTTTAACGAACTTTTGAGCGGCGGCGCAGACGTTATAACGACGGGCAATCACGTTTGGAGCAACAAAGAAATTTTTGAACTAATTGACAGAGAACCTTTTTTATTGCGCCCTGCAAATTTCCCTGAAGGTACTCCCGGCAACGGTTTTTGTATTTTTCCTTACCGCGCAAAAAATATCGGCGTTATAAACGTCATGGGGCGGACTTTTATGCAACCGATTGACTGCCCATTCATTTGCGCCGAAAAAATTGTTGCACAGATAAAAAATCAGTGCGATATAATTTTGATTGACTTCCACGCGGAGGCAACTTCAGAAAAAATTTCACTCGGCTATTTTCTCGACGGCAAAGTTACAGCGGTTGTCGGCACTCATACGCACGTTCAAACTGCTGATGAAAGAATTTTGCCGCAGGGTACGGCATACATTACAGATTTGGGAATGGTCGGAATTTTGGATTCTGCAATCGGCTTGGAACTTGAAAGCATCATTGAAAAATTTATTACCTGCCGTCAAGGAAAATACGTCGTGCCGGAAAAAGGAACTTGCATTTATTCCGGTGTCATTGTGGAAATTGACGACGCTTCCAACAAGGCTAAAAATATTGAACGTCTGAAAATAGTTGTGTAGTGTTGTAGTTTTGTAGTTTTGTAGTGTTATAGTGTTATAGCTATCGCACTATAACACTATCGAACTATCCAACTACTTTCTTTGACAAGACAAAGAAAAAGGTACCAAAAAGAAAGACGCTTTTTTGCTCTCATCGAACAAAAAATAATTCGTGAATCAGCAAGTTAAATCAATTTTTCAACACGCCCTAGCAAAAATTATTCAGTAAATAAAAAGTTCGTTTTAATAAAAATTTTCAAGAATAATTTTTCAAAATACTATGGTAAAAATGTAAACCGCAACTAAAGATAAGGATAATAAAAATTGCATTAAAAGCGAGAAAAAATTTTCAAATTTGTTATAGAAATATAGATATTCAAGGAAAAAGTAAAGGATTTTAATCATATTTGCAGAATAATTATCACTAAATAGCAAACAAAACAAAAAATTATTTGCTATGAAAGGATGGATTCTTCATGGAAATTCTAAAAGTATCTGCTAAATCCAATCCCAATTCAGTTGCGGGAGCACTTGCCGGAGTGATTCGTGAAAGCGGCAGTGCCGAAATGCAAGCAATCGGCGCAGGAGCTTTAAATCAAGCTGTAAAAGCTGTTGCCATTGCGCGTGGATTCGTTGCCCCTTCCGGCTTGGATCTGATTTGTATTCCTGCATTTACTGACATCGAAATTGACGGAAACGAGCGAACGGCTATTAAGCTTATTGTTGAGCCTCGCTAAATTTTTTCGGAGGGAAAAATAATGCCGAGCGACTTGCATACTCATACAATTTTTTCAGACGGCAGTTGTTCGCCTGAAGAACTTGTTGCAATGGCTAAAAATATCGGACTGGTATATTTTGCCATAACCGACCATGACACGGTTGACGGCGTAAAATATCTATACGAAAATGGAATTTATCCGGACAAGGGAATTAAAATTATTCCCGGCGTAGAATTCAGCGCAAACAACGCAGAACATGACATCCACATAGTAGGCTATAACATTGATATTTACAACGGCGCGCTTTCTGATATGATAAATGAAATTTCTGAAGCCAGATGGACTCGCTTTAGCGAAATGATTAAAAATCTGCAAAAAAATAATTATAATATTCGTGAAGCAGACGTTTTACAGGTGGCGGGTTCCAGTCGTTCTATCGGCAGATTTCATATTGCGCGAGCATTGGTTAAAAAAGGCGAATTTAAAACTGTTAGAGAAGCTTTTGAAAAAATGCTGGGAAAAGATCAACCTGCTTACGCGCCTCGTTATTTCCCGGAAGTCGAAGAAATTGTTGATGTCATTCACCAAGCGGGTGGGCAAGCTGTACTTGCTCACCCTAAGTTGGTGGAAAATGATTCTCTGGTTGAGAATATCTGCACCAAAATTGACGGAATTGAAGTTTTTTATCCCAATCATCAGGTTAAAGATATGGAACTTTATTTGAGTTTCGCAACAAAATATAAACTTTTGGTAGTCGGCGGAAGTGATTTTCACGGCTCCGCTTCCAGATTCATAAATAGTTTGGGCGATTTTACCATTGCCGACGATTTAGCAAAAAAAGTTTATGAACTGGGTATCAAAGATTGAAATTTGAAAGGACTTGCAGCAATGGACGTTATCGCCTTAGTTGGACCCAGCGGCACGGGCAAAAGTCATCGTGCTTTGCAAGTGGCTCAAGAACATAAAGCAGATGCAATTATTGACGACGGAATTTTAATCAAAGACGGTCACATTATCGCCGGTGAATCTGCAAAAACCGAAAAAAGTAAAATTATGGCAGTTCGCCGCGCAATTTTCGTTTTGCCCGGACACGCCGAACAAGTTCGTGAGGCAATTCGTAAAATTCAACCGCACAGAATTTTAGTCATCGGCACTTCTGAAAATATGGTTCATAAAATCACAAAAACTTTGAAGTTGCCGTCAATCCAGTTGGTTATCCGCATTGAAGACATTGCATCACGCGCTGAAATTGACTTGGCGCAGTTTCACAGGCTCAAGGAAGGCAAACATATTATCCCTGTGCCGACGATTGAACTTAAACCGCATTTTTCCGGCTACTTGGTAGATCCGTTGCAGACGCTTTTTAAACGTTCAAGAGTGCGGCGGCGTAAACTCGGCGAAAAAACTATTGTTCGCCCCGTTTTCAGCTATTACGGCAAATTAATTATTGATGATACCGTTGTTTATTCGGTTGTCGAAAAAATTATCAAGGGACAGGAATTTATAAAAAACGTCAAGCATATTCACGTTGAACATATTTTAAAAGATGGCGAAGATTGCGGCTTACAAATTACCTGCGAGGTTGTTTTGAGTTATGGTAGTCACATTCCGACATTGATTGAACAAACTCAATCTATGATTCGTGAAGCCGTCGAATATACAACCGGCATGATTGTTAATGCAATTAACATCAGAGTACAAGCTCTTTTTGTTGATACGCCAAAAAGAAATTTTAATCCCTTTTCTTTAGTTATGGGGAGGTAGATGAATATATTTATTTCACAAAAAAAGCCGCCGTTATCGGCGGTAATTTTTTTATATTGAAAACTTTTTATAAAATCAACTTTTAAATTTATTTTGATAAAAATGCTGATGATTGTAGTGCGTGTTGGTAAACTATTTAGATTGGTAGTTGGTAGTGGTTAGGGCGTGTTGAAAAAGTCTGTTATCAAATTTTTTGTTTTTTGAACGTACTTTTTCTTTGTCTTGTCAAAGTAGTGGGATAGTTTGATAGTGGGATAGCTATACCACTATACCACTATCAAACTACATTTTCGCTATCATCGAACAAATTTTTTCGCTAATCATCAGTAGTTCAAATGATTTTTCAAAACTCACTAGTTTACCAAAAGCATCCAGATATAAAAAATCGACGTATAAATTATACGCCGATTTTTTTGTTTTATAAATTACGAATTAATCTTCAAAATTTTCTTCAGTCTCTTCAGTTTCGCCGAAATGTTCAAAGTGAATATCTTTTTTCAAAATTGCCTCTCTGACTTTTTCTTCAATTTCGTTCAAAACTTGCGGATTTTCAGTTAAAAACTTTTTGGAATTTTCTCTGCCCTGTCCGAGTTTTGTACCGTTGTAAGAATAAAACGCGCCGGACTTCGTTACAATTTCGGTTTCAACGCCCATGTCCAAAATGCCGCCGGTACGTGAATAACCTGTGCCGTACATTAAATCAAATTCGGCAGTTTTGAAAGGCGGCGCAACTTTATTTTTTGCCACTTTGATTTTAACGCGGTTGCCGACAATTTCAGTGCCTTGTTTAATTGCTTCGCCTTTGCGAACTTCCAGACGAATTGTCGAGAAAAATTTTAACGCTTTGCCGCCTGTCGTAGTTTCGGGGTTGCCAAACATTACGCCGACTTTTTCACGAATTTGGTTAATAAAAATTGCGATAGTGTCAGTTTTGCCGATAACCGAAGTAAGTTTACGCATTGCCTTGCTCATCATTCTTGCATGAACGCCGACAACGGCGTCGCCCATTTCGCCTTCAATTTCCGCCTTCGGTACAAGCGCGGCTACCGAGTCAATTACAACCATATCAACCGCGCCGCTGCTAATCAGTGAGTCAGCAATGTCTAAGCCTTCTTCACCTGTGCCGGGTTGCGATACAATCAATTCTTCAAGGTTGACGCCCAATTTTTTTGCATAGACAGGATCAAGTGCATGTTCAGCGTCGATAAAAGCCGCCGTGCCGCCTTGTTTTTGTACTTCGGCTATCATATGCAAAGTTACTGTAGTTTTGCCGCCCGCTTCAGGTCCGTAAATTTCAATGATTCTGCCGCGTGGAAGTCCGCCGACGCCCAACGCAACATCAAGCGGCAAAATTCCTGTCGGGATACATTTTACATCAATATCGCCGACTTCGCCCATTACCATTATTGAGCCTTTGCCATATTGTTTTTCAATTTGTTTTATTGCTCTTTCAAGTGCTTCTTTTTTATCAACGTTCTGTTCATTCGCCATTTTCATTTGCTCCTTTTTCAGATGTTCAGATGTTCAGATTGTCAGATTGTCAGTTTGTCAGTTTGCCAGAAATTAACAATTAACAACTAGTGCGTGTTGAATAATTCTGTTTTTCAATTATTTTCTTGAATTATTTTAATTTAACGTACTTTTTCTTTGCTGCTCCTGCGCGGTTGCGTAGCAAGCGTGCTCTTTAGCTGAAAAAGTACCAAAAAGAAAAGAGACCTGCCCGTCAGGTTTTTCGCGTTTAGCGCGGTAACAGGTCAGCAATCCAGCCGCGCCATACCTTTTACACCAAATTTTAATCACAGACAAAAACAAAGACGGGCTGGGGCGCGGGTAGTTCCAACAAAAAGAAATTTGCTAAAAGTTAGGTAGTTCCAACTTTTAAATTTTTTTATTTCTATTATTCAACACGCCCTAGCAACTAGCCCCTAACTACTAACCACTACCAACTACTAGCTGTCAACTTCAGTGCCTTCAAGTTCACCCGTCCAACTTACAAGTCCGCCAAACTCAAAAACATTTGTATAACCGTTTTCAGCCAAAATTTTTGCAGAATCTTCTGCGCGACGACCTGTCCAACAGTAAATCAAAATTTTTTGATTTTTATCTGTCAGCAGTTTAAAGTTGCCGTTTCGCAATTCTTCAATCGGCAACAGTACCGAGCCCGGAATGTGCTTTTTTTCATATTCTGCGGCAGTTCGCACGTCCAGAATCACGATATTTTTTTCAGTCTCTATAATTTTCATTGCCTCGTCGGCGTCCAAATGTTGATAACTGTTACTGCCGCTGCAACCTGTAATAATTGCTGTCACAAAAATTATCAGCGACAAAAATAGTTTTTTCATTTTAAAACCTCCGTCAAAGTTTCAATCATCTGTGGAATATCAATAGGTTTTGCAATGTGACCGTTCATACCCGCCGCCTTTGCCCGCTGAATATCTTCAGAAAAGGCATTAGCCGTCATTGCGATAATCGGAACTTTTGCAAGTCTTGGATTTTTAAGCCGACGAATTGCCCGCGTAGCCTCGTAACCGTTCATTATCGGCATTTGAATATCCATTAAAATTGCGTCAAATTCGCCGGATTTAGATTTTGAAAATTTTTCAACCGCGTCTTTGCCGTTCACCGCCGTTTCAAGTTGAAATCCAAACTCTTCAAGAATCATCGACGCAATTTCACGATTAATTTCATTGTCTTCAACCAGCAACAATTTAATTCTTGTAAAATCAATATTTCCGCTTGAATGTTCGCCGAAAATTATTTCTTCCTCTTCAGGTTCATCTTCCAAAATTGGCAAATCAATATTGACAATAAATTCTGTACCCTTGCCGAGTTCAGTTTGAACGCTGATATTTCCGCCCATTAAATCGACAATATTTTTTGTTATCGCCATTCCCAAGCCGGTACCTTGAATATTTGCAACGTTTCTGTCACGGGTATAAGCCTCAAAAACCGTTTCGGCAAATTCGGGACTCATTCCCATGCCGCTGTCTTTAACGCGCAATTCGTACATTCCGACGCCTTCAGATTTTAATCCCAACTGCGAAAGTGTCACTGTAACCGCGCCGCCTTCAGGAGTAAATTTAAAGGCGTTGCTGATTAAATTTAAAATTACGCGGTTAAGGCGCGGCATGTCGCACATTACCATTTTATTTTGAACTTTGGAAGTATCGACGGTGTAATTTATTTTTTTAGTCTCCATTTGCGTTGAAAATAAATCCCGCACTTCGTTTAACGCCTTTACAATATTTGATTTTACAATGTCCAATTCCATTTTGCCGCTTTCAATTCGGCTCATATCCAAAACATCATTAATCAATGCCAATAAATGTTTATTCGACGTCTCAATTTTGCTCAAATAATTTTTCACTTGCGGCGATAAATTTTTTTCTTTCTTGATTAAAGTTGTGTAACCTATAATGGCGTTCATCGGCGTTCTTATATCGTGGCTCATATTTGAAAGAAAATTACTTTTCGCCTTGCTGCTGCGTTCGGCTTGTATTTTTTGAATTTCAGCATCTTTTTCACGAATCATTATTAAATTGTAAATATTGAACATAATGAACAGCGCAATCATTATCAGCACAATTTGCAAAATATTATGGTTGCGCGTTGAATCATTAACCAACTCTATTTGATTTTCAATATAATATTCGGCGTCTGTTTTTTCAATGTTATCAAGTTCAACGCCGTGTTCATTCAATTCGGCAAGATAGTAACCGCTTAAATTATGCAGTATATTTCTTGTTGTATCGTGCGTAGTTTCTCTAAGCCACATCATCAAAGTAAAGAAAATCAGAAACAGAAGTACAATCCAAACAATGGTGGATTTTCCGAAACGTTTTTGAGTGTCTCTGCCGAAAATGTAGCGAAAAAATATAAAACCTAAAATGCTCCAGCAAATTAAAATTAAATATGATTCGGTTGACATTGCACTGACAACCCAAAAACTTGGAACCATAAAATAAAGGAAAAAAATTACCGAAGTAATACAGCCGATGCAACCTGTGATTTTTGCCTTAATTGCATTTAACTTTCGCGCAGTTACAAAAGTTACAATCGAAGTGTAGGCATAGTCGATAGTTGCGCCGATTGTATTAACGTCGATAATCCAATTTAAAGCCGTTCTTCCAAAAAAAGGAATTGGCAGAGACAGCCCCATTATAAAAAGAATCGCATTTTGTGGGTTGCCGTAATTGTTGAGTTTTCCGAACCATTCGGGAAGTAATCCATCGCGTGCTATTGCGTAAATAAGACGGCTTGCGGCAATGTAATTTCCGACAATACCTGTAACAACGCCGCCTATAACCGCTGCGAGCAATAATTTTACTCCCAAATCGCCCATAATTTCTTGAACCGCGTGAAGTGTCGGTAAACTTTTATAGCCTTCCAAATTGTCAATATCGCTGACATATTCAGACCAGTTTGCATATTCCGGCGGTATCGAAGAAACTGCAATTAGTGCCAATAAAATATAGCACATTGCACTGGCAACGACGGCTAAAAATAAAATCGTGAAAGTTTTTTTGACTGAGAATTTAAAGCCTTCGGCAGATTGCGAAACAGATTCAAAACCTGCGAACGCCCAAGGAGCAAGCACAACAATTCCCATAATCGCCGCAATAGGAATTTTATCCTGCGAAAACGCGGGAGCTATTTCAAAAATATTTACACCGCTTGCCAAAACTGCGCCGAAAACAATCAGCACGCCGCCAAACAAAACGCAAGCGGCGATTGTTTGAACATACGCCGCAATTTTTCCGCCGCGAATACATATCGCACCTAAAACCAACAATGCAAGTAACGATAACAGAGCTTCGCCAAAATAAATTTCAAAACCTACAACGCTGTAATGAAAACCAAATTGAAAAGTATCGCCAAAAAATTTTCTGAAAATCAGCGGCAAAGCAGTTGCATTAGCCCACGTTATCACAATGTAAACTAAAATTAAAAACCACGCACTCATAAAGCCGTGATCATAGCCGAGAGTTTTTTTGGCGTAAGCGTAAGTGCCGCCCGCGTCGGGGTATTGATTCATCATAAAATGGTAGTTGTAGCCAATCAGCAACATAACCGCCGCGCCAATCGCCATACCAATAGCAGTGCCCAAAGGTCCCGCTATCGGCAAAAATGTTGTGCCCGGCATGACAAACGCGCCCCAACCGACTGCACAACCGAATGATAACGCCCATACATTCAGCGGCGATAAATATTGATTTAATTTTAATTTTTGCGCTACTCCGCCATTAGAGGTATCCATAGAGAATTTTTCTCCTCAGAATAAATTTGCTTTTTATATAATTTTTTGTATCAGTCTGCGGAAATTCTAAGCTGATGAACCGCGCTGTTATCAACGTCAACATCTGATTCGGTACGCAGGAAAGTTTCAAAAACTTCGTTAGTTTTGGTATTTACCGCCTCAACATGTACGCCGCTGGCGTCAACTTTGAAAGTAACTTTAATCGGCGTATTTCGCGCAGTTTCCGGCGGCAGATTTACAATCAATTCGCCCAAAAGTTTAAC
>CAJOGS010000015.1 GCA_905234045.1 uncultured Selenomonadaceae bacterium
CACTGACAATCTAACCATCTGACAATCTAATTTCGACTGCAAGGAGAAATAAAAATGGCAGGATAGAAAAATTTTGCGGCGAAATTAAAACAATAAAAAAAATTTTGAAAGAAGGTCCTCAAGCGTGGCTAAAGTTATTGCGATAGCTAACCAAAAAGGCGGCGTCGGTAAAACAACTACTTCAATAAATTTAAGCGCGTCATTGGCAAATTTGGGACAGCGCGTCTTGCTTGTGGACTGCGATTCTCAAGGTAACGCTACAAGCGGTCTCGGGCTCAATCGTTCCACAATTACTCAAAGCGTCTACAATGTTTTGGTAGACGGTTTAAATCCGCGCTATACTTTGCAAATGACGCCATATGGTGTAACAGTTTTACCGGCAAGCATAAATCTTGCCGCCGTCGAAGTCGAACTTGCAAATTTAAAATTCCGTGAAACAAGGCTGCGCGCCGCGTTGGATTCTCTTCGCAACGAATACGATTATATTATAATCGACTGTCCGCCCGCGCTCGGTCTGCTGACAATTAACGCAATGACGGCAGTTGACGCGGTTATTATTCCAATGCAATGCGAATTTTACGCGCTGGAAGGTTTGGCGCAACTTTTAAAGACAATCGAAATTATCAAAAACGACTTGAACCCGCTGTTATTTATCGAAGGCATTGTTATGACAATGTTTGACGGGCGAACGAAACATAACAAAGACGTTATTGAAGAAGTTCGCGCAACTTTGGGAAATTTGGTTTATGAAACAATTATCCCGCGTGCCGTGAAAATTTCAGAGGCGGCAAGTTACGGCGTGCCACTGCTTTTTTATGATAAATATTCACGCCCTGCAAAATCTTATCTGAATTTAGCTAAGGAGGTTATAAATCGTGGTAAATAAACGCGGAAATTTGGGACGAGGTTTAAGCGCACTTCTTGGCTCACAAGCGGTAGAATTTGCAAATATCAATCCGGCTGAAACTATTCAAGAAATTCCTGTTGAAAGTGTGCGCCCAAATCGTTACCGTATGCGCCAAACTTTAAATAACGATTCAATGAAAGAACTTGCAGAATCAATCAGAAGTTACGGCGTTTTACAGCCAATAATTGTTCGCAGTGTCGGCGGCGAAAAATATGAATTAATCGCAGGTGAACGCAGATTAAGCGCGGCAAGATTTATCGGTCTTGAAAAAATTCCCGCCGTCTTGAGAAATTATAACGATGCACAAATGCGCGAAGTTTCGCTTATTGAAAATATTCAGCGGCAAGATTTAAGCGTTTTGGAAGAGGCGGCAACTTACGAAAGTTTGATGAAGGAATACAACTACACGCAAGAAACTTTGTCGGCAAAAGTCGGGCGCAGTCGTTCACATATTGCAAATTTGATGAGACTGTTAAAACTTTCGCCGCAGGTCAGAGATTGGATTTCTGAAGGCAAATTATCAATGGGACAAGCGCGCCCGCTCCTTGCGATTGAAAATGACGAGTTGCAGACAAATGTAGCCGAAATGATTCTCAACGAAGATTTATCGGTCAGAAAAGTTGAAGCGTTTATAAAAGAATTGCGAAATTCCGGCTTGATTCCCGAAGAAAAAAAATCAGACTTGCCGACGGCTATGGCGTATGCGATTATGCCTTCGCAACGCACAAACAGAATTTCTGAGCAAATTTCCGAACAAAATATAGACACTTCGTTAATTACGCAAGATCGCAGAATTTCGCCCTATGAAATGCGTTTCCGTGATGCTGAAAGAAAACTTAATAAAATTCTCGGCGCGTCAACTCAAATTCTCGAAGACGGCAACAGCCACCAAATCCAAATTATTTTGCCGAATGAAACTGAATTGTTGCGCGTCCTTACCAACATTGAAACTGCATTGACAAATACAACGACTGAGGTTGTTGAAGTTGAAGATACTACCCGCGCCGAAAAATTAGCCGCGTTGAGAAAATTTTCAACCGAAGGCACTGTGTAGTGTGGTAGTTGGATAGTGCGATAGTAAAAACTACCACACTACCTCACTACACCACTATAACACTATAACACTATAACACTATCACACTACAAAATTAGCAGGAGGAATTTTTTTGGAAGAATTGAACGCCGTACTTGTCGGCAATTTGATTTATATTTTAATTGGAATGATAATTATAATTGCCGTGCTTATCGGTTTTATAATCAGTTTGGAATCAAAACTTTCTGATATGAGAAAACGTTTGAGAAAAATTATAATGGGCGATGACGACAGCGCAAATTCTCAAGAAATTTTGATTAAACACGCAGAAAAAATTAATTCGGCGATTGACGTTGAAGAAAAATTAACTGATGAAATAAATAAATTAAAATCACTTATGAAAAAATCAATCAGCCGCGTTGCTGTTGTCAGATTCAACGCCTTTGATGATAATACTGCAGAATTAAGTTATTGCATTGCGCTCCTTGACGCCGAAAATAACGGTGTTATAATTTCTTCACTTACAGGCAGAGAATTTTCGCGCAGTTACATTAAACCTATTGAAAACGGCACTTGTCCAAATTACAAGCTGATAAAAGAAGAAGAGCAAGCCCTGCGCGATGCCTCTTTAAAATGATTGGAGGAATTTACGAACATGAACATTGGAAAACGAAAAAAAAGAAATTGAAAACGCGGAAATAGAAGTTGCAAACGAAGAAAAAGTATCTGAAATCGAAGGCAGAAAACTTAGAAGCAGCAGAAAAGAAAAATCAAAAGCCCGAGACTACGTTATAACTATTGAAGGCAAAGACAAAAGGCGAGAAATTCGCCTGTCGGCGTTTGCGTTTAATTCAGGAATTTTATTAATTATGGTAGGCGCATTTATTTTTATCGGAACATGCAGTTATTCAGTTTACAGCGCACTACATCACCGCCAAAATGTTGAAATTGTGCGTTCAATGCAACACGCCGGGGAAATGCAACAAGAGCAACTTTTATCAATTTCCAAAAAAGCAGTCAATCTCAGTGAGACAATTCAAAATTTGGCACAGCAAGAAGAAGAATTAAGAATACAGGCGGGATTAAATAAACCTGCAAAGGCGGACAGAGTTCCGCCGAAATCTAATGCTGATGAAATTCCTGAATTGGAAGAAATAAAACCGATTGAAGGATTGCCAAAACCTGAAGAACTTCCTGCACTTGAAAAACTTCCTGAAACTGTAGAAATTCAATCAGCATGGGTATCGCCTGAAAACGGCGGTTACGGCAGTACAACAGTTCAAACACCTGCACCAACGCCCGTGCCTGTCGAAACTCCTGCGCCAAAATCAGAGTGGAAATCACCTGCAGACGGCGGTTATAATGGCGCAACAGTTCAAACAGTTGCACCGCCGCCCGCGCCTGTCGAAACTTCTGCTACAAAATCTGAATGGAAATCACCTGCAGACGGCGGTTATAACGGTATGCAAGTTTCAATGCTTTCAGATAAAAAAAAATTTGCAACCATGATGAATTTTTGGGGACAGGGCGGACCTCTGCCTGAATTGGCACTCAGAGACGTTTCAGAGGCGTTGGCAATGATTGAAGAGCGCGTATCAATTCGCCTTGAAAGTCTTGAAGATTTTCAAACTGAATTAAAAACGCGCCGCGAAAGTATGGCGAATCTTTTACCTGTTCAAACAAGTACTGCAGGAACTTACGGCAATATTGTTATTGACAACGGCTTTGCAAACGATTTGAATTTGAATCTCGGACAATTTGGCGGTTCGCCGACAGCTAATCCGAATGTCCCTTCAATTTGGCCTACTACAGGCGTTGTAACTTCGCCTTACGGCTTGCGTTGGGGCGGAACTGATTTTCATCCCGGTATTGATATTGCAAATGATATGGGCACGCCGATTGTTGCAACTGCTGACGGTATTGTTGAATATGCCGGCTGGAATGCGGGCGGCTACGGCAATATGGTTGATATAAATCACGGCAACGGCTTAATGACGCGCTACGGACACGCCTCGCAAGTTGTGGTTACTGTCGGGCAATACGTCAAGCGCGGACAATTAATTGCATATATGGGAAGTACCGGTTTCAGTACCGGACCTCATGTACATTATGAAGTTCATGTCAGCGGGCAACGAGTTAATCCAATCAGTTATTTATAAAGGAAAGATGCAAATGACAATGAAAGTTTTACTGGTAACGCAGGGTTTTTCATTTATGGGAAATTCCATACAAAAAACTCTGGAAAAAGCCGGCTACGAAACTATTCGTATTGATCCGGTACTTGATGAACTCATTGAGAAAAAGAAAGAAGTTAATATAATTGCGTTCTATCTCGGCAAATTTATTGAAGAAATTCCCGAATTTTTGGAGTATCTGAAAAGTATTTGCGTGGCTGAAGATAAAGTTGTAATTTTAATGGGCAATGCCGATGAATTGAAAGCCGTGCAGGAAATTATTCCGGAAAATGTAATTGCCGGCGCGTTGGAGCGTCCGATTGATTTAAAACAACTTACTCAAATTGTCGATAAAATTTCACGTTCCGCAAATGTTCACGTTTTCCAAAAAAGTATTTTGCTCGTTGACGACGATACAACTTTTTTGAAAATGATGAAGAGTTGGCTTGATAAATATTATCGCGTTACGATCGTTACAAGCGGCATGCAAGCATTAATGTATCTTGCCGACAACAAGCCGGATTTAATTTTGTTGGATTATGAAATGCCGGTTACTTCCGGGCCTCAAGTTTTGGAAATGATACGCAGTGAAACGAAAGTCGGCAAAGTGCCTGTAATGTTTTTGACGGGTAAAAGCGACAGAGAAAGTATTATGAAAGTTTTGGCACTTAAACCTGCGGGGTATCTTTTGAAGTCTCTGGATCGTAAACAAATTTTAGCTACGGTAAGTCAATTTTTCGCCAAGAACGAATAACTAATTAAAGGCGGTGTAAAATATGGCGGGAATTAAAGAAGTCATAACCGGCGGCGATTTTAAAAGAATGGTTTCCGGCGCGTACAGTGAATTTTTGTTGGAATATGAAAATATAAATTCACAAGTCGGCGCGGGAACTTTGCCGGGGACGCACATTTTGCGAACAATGGGAGCTGCAGTTATTCCGCTTGCCGATGCAAAAGATGACAGTATTGGCGGACTTTCGCGCAGAGTTGCAACGGCGGCAGTTTTCGGCGCAAGAGGAAACGCGGGCGTTGTTTTGGCTCAAATGTTTCGTGGAATTGCAACGGGACTTTCGGGAAAATATGACGCCACAGGCTCTGAATTTGGCAAAGCGTTTCAGTACGGTATTTTGTACGCGCAACGCTCCCTTCCAGACAATAAAGAAAGCCCCTTCATTACGGTTGCAAAGGCGGTTGCAAAGGGCGCGTATCATGCAGTAAGGGACAATATGCCGATTGTGGAAATTTTAAACAAGGCAATTCAATCCGGCGAAAAAATTACATCAGAATATGGCAACAACAACGCGGGCGCAAGCATTATGATTAGTTTTCTGAAAGGCTGTTTGCGCGGTCTGGACGGAAATTTTGTATCCCCCGCAGTCAGTTTGTCATTGGGCTTGGGCACACATAAAAATATGCCTGATCCGCGCAATGATTTAGTTCGTCCGTATTGCGTGAGACTTCGTATAAAAACGCCAAACGCCAATCTTACAGAACTTGAACGCCAAATGAAAGATTTCAGCAGTTTTTCAATCGTTGAAAGAATGAGCGGCGGAATTGATATTCATCTGCACACAGACCATGTCGGTAAAGCGTTGGAACAGGCTTTAGGCTGGGGTTCATTGCGCGACGTAAAAATTATAAATATGAGTGAAACACATTCACTGCCGGCGAATGACGCTTTAATAAAAGTTGCGGCGTTGGCGGTTGCAAAAGACGCTGAAGAGGCGCAAAAATTGCAGGACGCGGGCGCAACTGTTTTAGTATCTGGAAGTGCCGAAGATTCGCCTTCACTTGCCGAATTAATCGGCGCGGCACATTCTGACTTGGCGACTGATTATATTTTAGTTTCGTCCAGTGAAGATTATAATTTGGTATTTAAACAGGCGAAAAAACTTTTGGGCAACCGCGTTGAATTGGTTTTGACTGATTCATTTGACGCGGCGATTTCCGCATTAAAAAAATTTTCCGCCGCTTTGTCAGCAGCAGAAAATGCAAAAAATATGTCAGTGTAGTTGGATAGTTGGATAGTGCGATAGTAAAAACTACTTCACTACAACACTACAACACTACCAAACTAAAAAAGCGGTTGGGAAAAACTCCTGACCGCTTTTTTTAGTATTAACTGTTAGAGCGTTTTGAAAAATTGATTTAAATTGCTGACGAATAAAATTTTGTTAGATGATAGCGAAAAACTAAGATGCCGCACAGGACGTGCGGCGCCGGGCGGCGTGCGAATGAGCGTGAAGCGAATTAACGCCGCTAAACGTCTTTTCTTTTGGTACTTGCAAATGCGACGAATAGGAGCATTTGCTTTTGGACGAGCAAAGAAAAAGTTCGTTCACTATTAAAAAACTTTCAACCAAAAATTTGATAACAGACTTATTCAACACGACCTAGGGGCTGTTGAATAATCGAAAAAAAAAATTAGCAAGTTGGAATTTCTTAACCCTTAGCAAATGTCTTTTGGCAAGATTACCCGCGCCCCGGCCCGTCTCTGTTTTTGCCTGTGATTAAAAATGCTGTAAAAGGTAGTACGCGGCTGGACGTCTGGAATTTTTACCGCGCCAAACGCGAAAAACTTGACGGGCAGTAGCGTCTTTCTTTTGGTACTTTTCTTTGACAAGACAAAGAAAAGTACTTTAAATATAAAAAAATCTTTAAAAAGTAAGAGTTTACCTACACGCCCTAGTAATTTGCTATCCAACTATCTACTAACACCTAACAACTACACCGTCCGCACTTTGCGGATTTTTTTGAAAAACTACCACACTACCGCACTACATCAGCGACGGCGCGGGCGGTTATTTTTATCGTCTTTAATGTACTGTTCATAAAAATCTTCAACCGGCATAAACAAATAGCGGACTCCTTCAATAAAACTAATCCATGTCGGTAAAGTCGTCCAGAAAAACAGCAGGTACAAAACGCCTTGAAAAGTTTTACCTTGATAAAACTTGTGTGCGCCGAGTGAACCCAAGAAAATTGCAAGTGCCGATTGAATTAATTTGCGCTGAATAATTTCGGGGCGTTCATTTTCGGGAAAAACTTGCAAATCATCAGCAACTTCAGCGCGGCGACGGCGGCGAACTCTTGTAGTATTTGCGCCTACAGGCAAATTTTTAACGGTGTTGTCGTTGATTCCGCCCAACGGCTGATTTAATAAATCTGTGTCAATTCGCACGTTGCCATATTCGTCAACTTCGCCAACGTCAACAGTTTTGCTTTTAATTCCTTCGGCGTCAAGTTGCTGTTGCATAACTTTTAATTCGGCGTCGGCAGAAATTATTTGATCGTTCAAAACGTGTTCAAATTGGTCGGCGTAGGCGTCATCAAGCGCGGATAAAGTTTGTTTCATACGCGCCTTTAAATCTTGTACGCGGTCAGTTGAAAGTTCGGTTTCTTCCAATTCTTGATATTGCTTGACGATTTTAACGGCGCGGTCTTGATAATAATCAATAAACTTGCAAGCCAGCGGGATTCTGTCGGGATTTTTTTCAAGATTCGCCAAAAGTTTTCTTGCAACTTTCTGCATACGGTTTAATTGCGTGGAAAGTTCACGGTCAGAAATTCTTTTGCGCGCCTCTTCGATATATTTAAAATCGTCCATAGCTTTATCAAAATTTTCTTGAAGGTATTCTGCGCGATCTTCTTCCAACTCTTCCAAATCAAGTTGCGGTGTGCGATTCTTTTTCCAATCCCATGCAGCTTTGCCGCCGAAAATTACCGCTACTGTCGTTAAAATCACTAAAAGATAATCCATTTGAAAAGCTCCTCTCGGTCATTTCCGGCGGTTATATTTCGATTTTTCAATGTCTAAATCCTGCGAAAATTTTTAAATTTAATTCTTCGGCAAATTTTAAAGCAACGTCGAAATTTGCGCCTACAGCCCCTACAACGTGTGCATCTGAACCGATAGTAATAAATTTACCTCCGAAGTCTTTGTAACGCTTGTAGACGGGTTTTAGCGCGTCTACGGCGGTATTTTGATTAAGTCTGCGCGTGTTAAGTTCCAAAATTTTCCCGCGCTCCACAATTATTTTTAAAACCTCATCAATTTCGTTTTTAAAAGTCTCGTAATCAATTTCAGGATTTTCATATGTGGCGGCGCGGCAGATATAATCAATGTGTCCCAAAACGTCGAAATCTTCAACTGCGGCTTCTTCCGCCATTGCGGCGAAATATTTTCTGTAGGCAGTCATTTTATCTTTGTCGGCGTAATAGGCGGCGTTGTAAATGTCAATGTCGTCCACAACGTGAATTGAACCTATAACCAAATCAAATTTCGCCTGCTTGAGAAAATTTTTATTCGCCTCTCGCGCAGATTTACGCAAGCCTATTTCAACGCCCAATTTTACATTATCGCCGCGCAAATTTTTATATTCCTCCATATATTCCGCCGCGTCAAATGTAAAATCAATATCGCCGGGCAAATTGTAATCAAAATGTTCAGTAAAAACTATTCCGAGTCCCAAACTTTCGGCGCGTTTAATTGCGTCAGTTGCAAGCATTTCTGAATCAGCCGAAAATTTCGTGTGGCTGTGACAATCAAAAATCATTTTTTATTCCTCGTCGTCTTCGTCGTGATGATGATGAATAATTTCTTTGCCGCGAATATCTTTTATTGCCTGTGCAATGTCAGCCGCGCCGAAAATCGCACTGCCCGCAACTAAAATATTTGCGCCGACTTCACGCACAAGTTTCGACGTTTCGGCATTAATTCCGCCGTCAACTTCTATATCGCAATCAGTCTCCATTTCTTCAATCATATGATAAAGCATGTGAATTTTTCCGAGTTGCGATTCAATAAATTTTTGTCCGCCGTAACCGGGATTTACCGTCATAACCAAAATTAAATCGGCGTCTTCAACAAGTTCTTCAATCATTGAAATTGAAGTACCCGGATTCAGTGCAACGCCCGCTTTTTTTCCGAGTTCATGAATTTGCTGAATAATTCTGTGTGCGTGTTTAGCCGCTTCAACGTGGAAAGTTATTAAATCCGCGCCAGCGTCTGCAAATGATTTTATCTGCGTTTCAGGGTGTTCAACCATTAAATGCACGTCAAAAAATGCGTTTGAAACTTTGCGAAGACTTTTTACAACGCCCGCGCCAATCGTTATTTCAGGTACAAATGTGCCGTCCATTACGTCAATATGAATATATTCCGCGCCGCCGTCGGTAACTTTTTTGAGTTCAGATTCTAAATTTGCAAAGTCTGCCGACAAAATCGACGGCGCAATTATCGTAGCCATAATTAAAAACTCCCTTCAAAATTTGTTGCTTAAATTTTAAACGTTATTAAAAATTTTTCAAGTTATTTTTGTCAGCGTTTAGAGTGTGTTGGTAAACTCTGATATTTTTACTTTTCTTTGCTAGGGCGTGTTGAAAAAGTCTGTTATCAAATTTTTTCTTGAAAGTTTTTATTTTTTGAACGTACTTTTTCTTTGTCTTGACAAAATTACTCGTCGCCTTTGCAAGAAAGACGCTTTTTGCGGTGCTGTTTTTTCGTCCTCGAAAAAAACGCACCGCTTGAGCCGCACGTCCTGTGCGGCATCTTAGTACTTCGTGCTTAGTCAACATTTTTTGATTCGCTAGTTTTTCAACGCGCCCTAGTGTCTGTAGGAAAACTCTTTTATTGAAGATTTTTTGTTTTAAATGTACTTTTTCTTTGTTGCGTCAAAGAGCAAACGCTCCTATTCGTCGAATTTGCAAGTACCAAAAAGAAAGACGCACTGTCTATACAAAAACAGAGACGGGCTGGGGCGCGGGTATTCTTAGTAAAAGAAATTTGCTGAAGGTTAGGAAATTCCAACGTTCAAAATTTTTTAGTTGTTGCATTTTTTACTTTTCCAACAACTCTTAGATTTACTTTTCTTTGCTCGTCAAAGTAGTTGGATAGTGTGATAGTGCGGTAGTAAAAACTATACCACTACACCGTGACCGCCGTTTCCTATTCTTTCCAGCGTTGCACTTTACCAACAGACACTAAGATATTTTATTTTTGAAAGTTGCTTTTCTCTATAAAAAGAAAGTAACAAAAGAAAGAGAGTTTTTTTTATTTTGCTAACCCACTAACCAACTATCACACTACCACACTACACAACTACCCAACTACTTATGCTTTAGCATCAGCAATTTCAATTTCTTCAAGTGATTTTTGCTTGCTTTCAATACCTAAGCCCAAAACTACCGCTGAAATTATCACGAATACCGACGCAAACATTGCAAATATCATATTCATTTCAACGCCGTTTGCCAAAAGTACGCCAACAAGCATTGGGGCTAACATTCCGCCGATTCTGCCGAAACCTGCCGCCCAACCTGAACCGAGCGCACGTATTGAAGTAGGATACATTTCAGGCGTATATGTATAAATTACGCCCCACGCGCCCAAATTGAAGAAACTCATTGCCGCGCCCCACATTAATAAATTTATGGGATCTGTAGCGTTGCCGAAGAAATAACTGCAAACGCCTGACATTAACAAGAATAATGACAAAGTGTATCTTCTGCCGATGAAGTCTACAAGCCACGCCGCCGCATAATAGCCCGGCAACTGCGCCAACGTCATTACCAAAACATATTCAAATGTTTTTACGACTGCGAAACCCTGCGCGAAGACGATTGACGGCAACCACATAAAAATCCCGTAATAGCTGTAAACTATTCCAAACCACGCTATCCATAACATTATAGTTCTTGTGCGAAATTGTGAACTCCACAGCGTCGAAAATTTCGGCTGTGCAACTTTGTCCGCGCCCAATTCGGCGGGCGTCAATTCAGGGGCAAACGGTTCACTTTTTACGCCCAATTTTTTCTCAAGCATTAATATTGTCTCTTTCGCCTCGTCAATTCGATTTCTTGAAATTAAATAGCGAATTGATTCCGGCATGTGCAGACGAATCATAAAAACGTAAATTGCAGGCATTGCGCCAATCCAAAATGCAATTTTCCAGCCAAATTCAGGAATTAACAAATATGAAATGCACGCCGACACTAACCAGCCGACGCCCCAAAAACTTTCAAGCAATACTATAAATCTGCCGCGCAATTTCGCAGGCGCGTATTCACTCATTAAGGTTGCGGCTACAGGCAACTCTCCGCCCAATCCAAAGCCGACTAAAAATCTAAAAAATAATAATGATTCATAATTCCACGCTACCGCGCAAAGTCCCGTCGATACGCTGTATAAAATGACTGTCGCCGCAAATACATTTTTTCTGCCGAATTTGTCGGCAACCGTGCCCGCTATTACCGCGCCAAGTGCCATTCCAATTAATCCTACCGAGCCAATCCAGCCCACTTGCTCCGGCGTCAAGCCCCATTCTTTCGCCAACACCGGCAACACGAACGATATTAATCCCGTGTCCATTGAATCAAATAACCAGCCCAAGCCCGTAACGATTAGCAATTTATAATGAAATGAACCTACAGGCAATTTTTCCAAGCGTTCAAGTATCAATTATTTTCACTCCTTGCAAAATGATTTTACATTATAATTCAAACGCGCTTTTATATCAAATACGGCGGTAGGATTTTCAATTTTCAAATCGAATTGATTGTAGTGTGATAGTTGGATAGTTGAATAGTGAGATAGCAAATTACTAAAACACTATAACACTACCGCACTACAAAAGGGGGGATTTTATGCCGATTAATAAAAATGGCGAACCGCCGAAGGAGACTAAAAAGCCTGAAGATGAAAATGTTTTTATACCTGAAGAACCGCGCTACAGTTTGGAAGATATAATTTTGACGCAAGCGACGAAGGATCAAATTTTGGACGTGGCGACTTATGCCGAAAATTCGCAGTTGGTTTTTGATATTTGGGGATTTAATAAAACGCACAAATATTCAAAGCGCGTCGGAATAAATTTATATGGCGCGCCCGGTACAGGTAAAACAATGGCGGCGCACGCTATCGCCAAACAACTCGGCAAAAAAATTTTAATTGTCAACTACGCAGACATTGAATCAAAATACGTCGGCGAAACGCCGAAAAATATCAGAAAAGCATTTGAGGCGGCAAAAAATTCTGGAAGTATTTTATTTTTCGACGAGGCAGACGCAATTTTAAGCAAGCGCGTTACAAATATGACACAAGCTGTTGATGTCAGCGTAAATCAGACGCGCTCTGTTATGCTTATGCTGATGAATGAATATCAAGACTTCATAATTTTCGCCACGAATTTTATTTCAAATTTCGATCCGGCGTTTATGCGTCGAATTTCTGTACATGTTAAATTTGAATTGCCGGACGTTGAATGTAGAAAAAAACTTTGGGCGATGTATATACCCGCCGAATTTGTTGCGCAGTTTGAAAATCTTGACATTAACGAACTTGCAGAAAAATATGACGGCTTAAGCGGCAGTGACATTTCAAACGCGGTATTAAATGCGGCTTTTAAAGCGGCGCGGCTTGTACCTGACGGCGATATTAAAAATGCCGCGCTCAAGGCAAGATACAAGGCGTCTTACACCAACACAAACAAACTTGACAAACAAATTTTATTTGACGCGGTAGAAAATATTTTGGAGAGTAAAGCGGCGAATTTAGGAGACTAGAGACTAGGGGATAGTGCGTTTTGAAAAAATAAAATTTTAATGATGAATTTTAGTTACTGATATTTTTTAAATGAACTCTCTTTTTTCCGAAGCAAAAGTAGTTGGATAGTGGGGTAGCGGTTAGCTATTAGCTATCAGCTACAAGCTATCAGCTATTGGCTATCGCACTAACCACTAAAAAACGTCCGCACTTTGCGGATTTTTTGAATATTTTTCTATCATTCAACACGCCCTAGTGATTAGGGAAATAAAATTGTTCGATGAGAGCGAAGAACTAAGAGGCCGCGCGCAGGACGCGCGGCGCGGGCGGTGCGTTTTTTTCGAGGACGAAAAAACAGCACCGCAAAAACGCTCTTTCTTTTTGGTACTTTTTCTTTGACAAGACAAAGAAAAAGTACGTTCAAAATATAAAAACTTTCAAGAAAAAATTTAATAACAGACTTTCTCAACAGTCCCTAACCGAATTTATAAATTTAAAATTAAGGCTTGAATTAATTATGGAAAAATTTAACTGCGATTGTTGCGGCTTATGTTGCAGGCACGTTGGAAAAAATCCGCTTGCAAAAAATCTTGACGCGGGCGACGGCGTTTGTAAATTTTTAAATCGTGAAAATAATCTTTGCACGATTTATGACAACCGCCCCGATTTCTGCAACGTCGAAAAAGGTTATAGTAAATATTTTGCCGAATTTTACAGCGAAGAAGAATATTTGCGCTTGAATTACGCGGCGTGTAAAAAACTGAAGGAGGAATTTTTAAATGGCTAAAGTTGCGATTTTATTGGCGAATGGATTTGAGGAAGGCGAGGCACTTTTCACGATTGACATTTTGCGGCGCGCAGGAATTGAAATTGATTCCTTTGCATTGGCTGAAGAATTTGTTACAAGCAGTCGAAAAATTACAGTCAAGGCTGACAAAATTTTAGGCGATAACAATTTGGCTGATTATGACATGGTAATTTTGCCGGGCGGGCAACCGGGATCAACCACGCTTTCAAAAGATGAGCGCGTTTTAAAAATTGTCCGTGATTTTATTTCAAACGACAAAAAATTTGTGGCGGCAATTTGCGCGGCTCCAATGGTTTTAAAGGCGGCGGGCGTCAGTGCGGGCAAAAAATTAACTTCGTACCCTGCCGATGATTTGAAGGCACTTTTTGACGACGCAATTTATATTGACGATGAATTTGTTGTACAAGACGGCAATTTAATTACAAGTCGAGGACCTGCAACGGTTATGCCGTTCGCCTACAAATTGATTGACGTTTTGGGCGGAAATTCTGAACCGATTCAAAAAGCAATGCTTTTCGACAAAGTTTTTGGCGCAAAATGAAACAGATTAAAATTACAGTGATGAAAAAAGTTTGCCACGCAGATTTAATTTCACAGTATGAAAATCCGCTTGAAAATCCCTGCGATATGGAAGTCGGGCAAACTTTTATTTCTGACGGAATGAATAAACCTGCGGGATTGTGTCAAAGTGCGTGGGACAGCATGAGCGCGTTTGTAATGGCACTTTCGCACGGCGCGGAAGATTTTTACAGCGGTTGGATGAAAAACAAAAAATCCGTCATGCTGTCTTGCAATGACGGATTCAGACCGGTTAGTTTTTTGATTGAAGTAGTTTTGTAGTGCGATAGTGTGGTAGTATAGTAGTAAATACTATCTAACTATCCCACTATCCCACTACCTAATTTTTTACAAAATTTTCAGTAGTGTCTGCAATATTGTCAGCGCAAAGTCCAAAATGTTTCATTAATTCATCAGCGTCCGCCGAAAAACCGAAAACATCATTAATGCCGATACGTTTTACAGGCACGGGGAAATTTTCGGAAAGTACTCCGCAAACTGCCTCACCTAAGCCGCCGAAAATTGTATGTTCCTCAACCGTGACAATCTTGCCGCATTCTTTAGCCGCTTTAATAACCAATTCTTCATCAAGCGGCTTAATTGTTCCCATATTTATAACTCTTGCAGAAATTCCTTTTGAGTTCAAAATTTCCGCCGCCTTGACAGCTTCAGGTAAAACAATTCCGGTTGCAATTATTGCAACGTCCGCGCCGTCAACTACAACTTCGCCTTTGCCGATTTCAAATTTATAATTTTCATCGTGATAAACCGGCGTGGCACTGCGCGCAAAACGAATATAACAAGGTCCGTCGTATTTGTGAACGGCTTTAACCATTTGCCGCGCCTCAATGTCATCTGAAGGACACATTACAAGCATTTTCGGGATTGTACGCATTAAAGCAAAATCTTCGCAACATTGATGGCTTGCACCGTCCGCGCCGACTGAAATGCCGCCGTGACTCGCACAGATTTTAACGTTTAAATGCGGATAGCCGACAGAATTTCTGATTTGTTCGTAAGGGCGGCACGCGGCAAACATTGCGAAAGTTGAAACAAAAGGAATTAATCCCATAGTTGCAAGACCGGCGGCAACGCCAATCATATTTTGCTCAGCAATTCCGCAGTTGAAAAATCTGTCGGGAAATTCCTTGCCAAACATTCCGCTTTTTGTTGAGCCGGCTAAATCCGCGTCAAGTACTACAATATTTTTATCAATTCTGCCGAGTTCAACCAAAGTTGCGCCGTAACTGTCACGAGTCGCAATTTTTTTTACATCAGCCATTAAAATTTCTCCTTCGTCGAATTTTAGGGGTAAAGTGGTAAAGGGATTTTTTCCCTACTAAATAATCAGGTTTTAGGTACTAGGTTTTAGGTTTTAGCTAATCTCTAAAACCTAACCGCTAACCGCTAACCGCTAACACCCTAAAATATTTTTTCGCGCAATTTCCAATTCGGCGATTGCTTTTTCACATTCGGCAGGTTTAGCCGCTTTGCCGTGCCAGCCGACTTCATTTTCCATAAATGAAACGCCTTTGCCTTTAATCGTGTTCATCAAAATAACTGTCGGTTGAGTGCCTTTTTTATTTTCATGGAAGAATTTAAACGCATTTTCAATTTCGTCAAAGTTGTGACCGTTAATTCTAATAACTTTGCAACCAAACGCCTCAAATCTTTTGTCCAACGGTTCAGAATTCATGACGTCAGAAGTTTTGCCGTCAATCTGCAAGCCGTTCACATCAACCGCAATGCAAAGGTTTTCAAGTTTATAATGCGCGGCAAATGCTACAGCTTCCCAAACTTCGCCTTCAGCCATTTCACCATCACCTAAAAGCGCGTAAACATTTATATTCAGCCCCAAAACTTTTGAACCTTTAGCCATACCGCAAGCCGCAGAAATTCCTTGACCGAGTGAACCTGTTGACATATCAATTCCGGGGGTATGATTGATTGAAGGATGACCTTGTAAATAGCAATTCTTTTTTCTTAAATTAATTAAATCTTCTACCGGGAAAAATCCCTTACGTGCCAACACGGAATATAACGCCGGTGCAGCGTGACCTTTTGACAATACAAAGCGATCTCTATCAGTTTTTTTAGGATTTTTCGGATCAACATTAATTTCTTTGTTGTAAAGGTAAGCTAAATAATCAGTGGCTGACAAACTCCCGCCCGGGTGTCCGCTTCCGGCGGCAGTTGTACTTCTCAAAATGTCTTCACGCATATCGACGGCGAACAATTCGAGTTCTTTTTTCTCTTCATGCGTCATAAAAAAAAATTCCTCCTCAACGCATTGTTCCCAAAAAAATTTTGAGACAACTATACCATAACAGGATTTTCAAATAATGTCAAAATTTTTGTTGCAAGTTTTCAATTTCAATGATAAAATTTTCAAAGCAGGTAGTTGAGGCAATCGCGGCTGATTTTTTTCAGTCGAGGAAAGTCCGAACTCCACAGAGCGGCGTATCGGCTAACAGCCGGCGGAAGTAATTCCAGAGAAAGTGTCACAGAAAAGGAAACCGCCTTGTAGTGCGGTAGTTGGGTAGTGTGACAGTTGGATAGTATTTTACTACTCAACTACATAACTACTAAACTATCAAACTACATGGTAAGGCTGAAAAGGCGAGGTAAGAGCTCACCAGGCGGGCAGTAATGTTCGTGCTTGATAAACCTTACGCGGAGCAAGACTAAATAGGAAATGGTTGAGGTTGCTCGCTGACATTTCGGGTAAGTTGCTAGAGTTGTGCGGTAACGTACAATCCAGATAAATGATTGCCATGATACAAAATTCGGCTTATTGGCTGCCTGCTTCCCCAATTCGGGGGATTTTAAAATAAGGAGTGATAATTTTGAATAAGGCAGTGTTTTTTGATCGTGACGGCGTTTTAAATGTTGACACGATTAATTTACATAAAATTGAAGATTGGATTTGGATTAACGGCGCAAAAGACGCAATTAAATTTTGTAATGATAACGGCTACCTTGCAATAATTATCACGAATCAAAGCGGCGTTGCACGCGGATTATTTACGTTGGACGACGTTAATAAAGTTCATAATTTTGTTCAAGGCGAACTTTATAAAATCGGCGCACGTATAGACGCTTTTTATATTTGTCCGCACGTTGACGACGGAACCGGAAAAGTTGAAAAATACAGCATCGAATGTAATTGCAGAAAACCAAAACCCGGACTTATTTTACAAGCCTGCAAAGATTTTGATATTGATGTCAGCCAATCTTACATGGTCGGCGATAAAGAAAGAGACTGCGACGCGGGAATTAACGCGGGTTGTAAAGGTACCTGCCTTTTTGACGGCGTTAATTTGTTGGAATCTGTAAAAAAAATGTTGCAAAAAAATTGATAAAAAATAAATATCGACAAACAAAAAATTCCTTTCAGCGAAAAGTTGAAAGGAATTTTTTTTATTTCATCAGTTGCAAAAATTATTTATGTCGTATTTAGATGCTGTTGAATAATTCTGTTTTTTTTAATTATTTTAATATTGAACGTACTTTTTCTTTGCTGGGGCGTGTTGAAAAATTCAAATTTTACTGATTAAATTTAGTTACTGATATTTTTTTATTTTATTAAATGTACTTTCTTTTTTCCGAGAAAGTACCAAAGAAAAAATGCTTTTAGGAATCCGCAAAGCTGCTACAAGTAAATCCCTAGTCCTTAGCCCCTATACTGCCGCACTTTGCGGATTTAAAAAAAATTGTGGATTTTGGAATTATTCAACACGTCCTAGATTCTAGGTTTTAACACTACCCGCTATTTCGCAAAATTAATCTTGTTGCAGAAAATTTTTTTAAATTTCCCAAATAAGCTGAAATAATTCTCGGCTTATTTTTTTTACCAAAAATAAATTGTTAAAAATTTTCAAAACGCACTGATTTTACAAGTTTTTATCCGATTTATTTACCGCTTTTTGTGTTTGTGTTAAAATTACAGGAAAATTTATATTGAAGGGAAGATTTTTTTGAACAATCGAATTAGAAATTTTTCAATCATAGCGCACATAGATCACGGAAAATCAACGCTTGCCGACAGATTAATTGAAATGACGGGCACAGTTGAAAAACGTGATATGGAAGAACAACTTTTAGACAATATGGAACTGGAGCGGGAACGCGGAATCACAATCAAGGCGCAAACTGTCAGATTGAAATACACGGCGCAGGACGGCAACGAATACATTTTAAATTTGATTGACACGCCCGGTCACGTCGATTTTACATATGAAGTTTCGCGCAGTTTGGCGGCTTGTGAAGGCGCGCTTTTGGTTGTCGATGCAACTCAAGGCGTCGAGGCTCAAACTCTTTCAAACGTTTATCTTGCATTGGATCACGATTTAGAAATTATTCCCGTGATAAATAAAATTGATTTGCCGAGTGCGGATATTGAACGCGCAAAAACTGAAATTGAAGAAGCGATTGGCTTAGACGCAAGCGACGCCGTTAATTGCAGTGCGAAAACCGGCGAAGGCGTCGAAAATATTCTTGAGGCGATTGTCAAAAAAGTTCCGCCGCCTGAAGGTGACGAAAATAAATCTTTGCAGGCGTTAATTTTCGATTCGTACTTTGATTCATACAAAGGCGCGGTTGCACACGTTCGACTGATGAACGGCAAAATTAAAAAAGGCGACAAGCTGAAATTAATTGCGACGGGCAAAGAATTTGATTGTACGGAAATTGGAATT